>PYEQ01000363.1 GCA_003017785.1 filamentous cyanobacterium CCP5
GCTGTGTGCGATCGCCCAGGGGTCAGACGGGGCCGGTTCTCTGCGGGGACCCGCCTTCTTGACCGGCCTCTACACCATCAAGGGCAGTCGGGGTCGGGTCAGCTTCGCCCCGGTGGGGGAACGGCTGGAGGGCATGGCCATCAACGGCCCCCTGGGCCGGACCGTGGCCGATACCGCCGCCCTGCTGGATGCCATCAGCGGCTACGTCACTGGCGACCCCTACTGGCTGCCCGAACCGGAGTCAGGATTTGTGGCCCACGTGCGATCGCCAGCGGCTCCCCTGCGCATCGGCTACACCACCCAGATTCCTCCCATCGGAGCAGCGGCACCGGTCTGTGCACAGGCCGTCACCGACACCGTCCAGCGGCTAGCCGACTTGGGCCATAGCGTTGAAGCATTTGAGCTGCCCGATCTGGCCAACCTGATCGAACCGTTTGTCTCGGTGTGGCAGAGCATCGTGGTGGAATCGGGGGTGCCCTGGTTTGTGATGGAAAAAATGAACCGCTGGCTCTACTGGCGGGCCCGCTTTGTTCACAGTGGCCACTACCTGCGACAGGTGTCAAAGCTCCAGCAGGAAGCTCGCAAAATTGTCGCTAGCTGCCAGCCCTATGATGCGGTGGTGCTGCCGGTGTATATGCATCCCGCGATTCAGGTGGGGGAATGGAAGCAGCTAAGGCCAAAGCCTACCCTGGAAAAATTGATTAACTGGGTCGCCCCCTGCCCGCCCTTCAGCGCCAGCGGACAGCCAGCCATGGCGATTCCCACCGGCCTGGATGGGAATGGCGTCCCCATCGGAGTGCAGCTAGTGGGCCGCCCCGCCGATGAAACCACCCTATTTGCCCTGGCCGCCCAGCTGGAGAAAGCTTATCCCTGGCAGGGGCGACCACCCTTAGCGGTTGGCTAATGCACTTACCCCCACAGCTTACATAGCTCCCTGCCGACCCACCTTAGCCTCGGCCGCCGCCGGTTTGACGTTACACAGGGCGCGATCGCTCGCCCTGGCAGCGCTGCCATAGCGCAGATAGCCGTCAAGCCATTCACAGCTGCGATCAATCAGGGTGTCGAGGTCGAGTATACTGACGTCCCATACCAGCACATCGGGCCCGTTACCGCTGGAAGCGACATAGCGGCCATCGGGGCTGAACTTGACTTCCCAGATAATGTCTTCAGTGCCCCCCAGGGTTGCCAATAGAGTCCCGGTGTCGCTCCAGAGGCGCAGGGTCTGGTCGGGACCGGCGGAGACAAGGCGACCATCCGGGCTGAAATGGACAGCATAGACTTCGTCGGTGTGGCCTGCCAGATACTGCACCGGTTCGTCGTTCTGTTGCCATAGCCCAATGCGCGCCCCCTGAGTAAAAGCGATCGCCCCGTCCCGATTCACGCTAAAGCTGTACACATCTCCGTCGGTCTCTAAAACAGCCTGAGGGATGGACTGATCAAAGCTCCAGACCTTGATGCTGTCGCTGCCGGCAGAAGCCAGCCAGCTGGAGGCAGCATTGAAGCTGGCATCGTACACCAGACCGCCATGATCGAGGCTTTGCAGCAGGTCGCCTGCCAGACTCCAGCGATGGATTTGCCCATCACCGCTGGCGGTCAAAAATTGCTGACCATCGGGGCTAAAGGTGATTCGGGACAACCAAGCCTGAGTTTGCTCAATCACCTGAGTCTGGCCGGTAGTCAGGCTCCGCAGGGCGACAGTACCGGCTCCGGTGGCAAGGTTTTCGCTGGCTGAAAGCAGCCACTGAGCGTCACTGCTGAAGTCTACCTTGTTGATTCGGGTATCGGGCTCGGCAAAAACCTGACTGAGGGGATAGGCAGCCGGACTATCCAGGGGCCACACCCGCAGGGTGCCGTCTTCCCCACCAGAAACAAGGCGATCGCCCGTGCCGTCATAGGCCAGGTTGTTGACGGCCATGTCATGGCCCTTCAGCTGCTTCAGGTAGGGATTGCGCGATCGCCACACCAGAATCTGGCTGTCGTCCCCAGCGGAGGCGACCCGTTCTCCATCGGGGCTAAAGCTAACGGCAAAAGGAGCGGCCCGATGGCCCACCCAGGTTTGTAGAAGGGTCCCGTCACTGCGCCAGAGACGTACAGTGCGATCATCGCTGACGGAGGCAATGAGCGATCCATCCGGACTGAACGCCACGTCATTCACTCGATTTCTGTGGCCCTGGAACTGAGTTTGGTCGCTGCCGTCGGCCCGCCAAACCCAAATATGGTTATCGTCAGCGGCAGCGGCCACCTGAGATCCATCCGGGCTAACGGCGACGCCGTAGAAGCGGATGCCATCGGGTGCCTGCCAGGTTTGCAAGGGAACGCCATCCGGCTGCCAGGTGCGCACGGTGCCATCCAGACTGCTGGAGGCTAGCAGCGGAGCCTTAGCCGCAAAGGCAACGCCAGTGACGGTTTCGGTGTGGTCATCTAGCACATACAGCAGCGTCCCGTCGCGCCGCCAGAGGTGGACGGTAGCATCTTCGCTGCCAGAGGCCAGCAGCTGTCCGTTACTGCTAAAGCTGAGATCAGTGACCACGCCGCTGTGGCCCGTGAGAGTCTTTTCAAGACGGCCATCCGGCTGCCATAGCCGGACCCGGAGATCGCTGCCCCCACTGGCAAACCGGTCGCCATCGGGGCTGTAGGCAATCGCTCGAATCTGCTTGCCGTCGGGGCTGCTCTGGGCGGAGATTGGGGCCCCGTCCAGCTGCCAGCGGCGGATCTCGCCATCGAGGTCGCCAGAAAGAATTTGGGTGCCATCTGGGGTGAAGGTCAGTCCTCGCACCCAGTTAGCGTGACCCGCCAGGTGATTTTGCTGGTTTACCCAGTACAGGGTTTGGGCCAGGGTTGAGAGGGCTTCCTGGCGTAACGCTTGATTCGCCCAGCTGGCTGCCTGGGCCCGCTTGCCGCTGCGTAGTCCGCTCAGCAAAGCCGCAAATCGCTCTTGCCGTAGCATCAGCTGGGTAGCCGCCGCATTCAAAGCCTCAATTTCCCTGACAACGCTCTGTCGCCGTCGAAATTCACCATAGAGCCCCAGCCCCGATACCAGCAGTAGCACGCTGAATATGACCCCGATGGCAATCCGCTGCTGGCGAATTTGTTGGCGCTGCTGGCGGGTTTCGACTGACCGACTGGCGGCCATGTAGGTCCGCTGCAGCGGGGTGAGAGATGGTTCGGGATTGTCAGCCCCAAGCAGGCTCTGTTCTGCTTCTTCCAGGGCTCGGCCCCGCAGCAAAAAGCTCGGATCCCGCTGGTGTCGCTGCCATTCATCAGCCCGAGTCAGAATTCGAGTGTGGATGCGCACGTACTCCAGGTTGGTGTCGAGCGCCTGAATCAGTTCGGCCACCGCCCTTTCAAAATTATCGGTAGACCGAAAGAATATCCAGTTGACAGCCCTCAGGCTAGGAGGGGTCTTGGCGGCGCCGGCTTCGCGGTGGACGACCGGCACCAATCGCTTATTGTGGGCGATCGCCCAGTCAAGCTCATGGGTACATTCCTGGCTGGTCACCGAGTCGGGGCTAATCACAAACAAAAAGTTGTCCGCCGACAAAATACCCTGGCGAATTTCCTCACGCCACCGGGCCAGAGAAGGAATATCCTGCCAGTCAACCCAGGCTCTCCGGGCCTCCTGTTGAAGTCGGTTAACGAGCTTTTGCACAAAGACAGTATCTTTGCGGGAATAGGAAATGAATAGCCCATACTGGCTAGAACCTAACGACCTGTCTGACTTAGACCGAGATGCAGCCATAGGGACAACGGCAGAAAAACTGACTCAAGGAGCGATGAATCGACCAAGCAAAACCGCTTATCCTCCGGTGGATGTTTGCTGGGGACGTCCTCCCCCAAACCGATTGCTTAAGCCAAAAATTCCAGTCTCGACCCACTCGGTGCTCAACAGTGACCACCAGTCTCGAGTTAGGCCCTTCAGCACGTAGTCATAGGGTAGCCAGCCATAGCCCTGGGTGCCCCAATCTTCGCGCCACGAGTTTTGAATCAAAAAAGCTCCTTCCCCGGAATCATCGCTATCCTGATAAGAAACGGGATGGAGATCGTCATAGCCGATTGCCAGCACAGCATGGCCCTCAAATCCTTCGGTGTTAAAGGCCTTAGTGAGTTTTTGAACCAGCTGATTGCTAGGGACCTTGATATTCCCGTCACCTGCATTGACTAAATCGGCTAGCTCATCGTTGCAGGGAAAGCCGAAGACAGACGGAAATCCGGCGACGAGCGCTGCTTTGATTTGGATCAATGTAGTTAGCAACAGCTGCTTTGAATCGACCTCAATCTCTTCCTCAGGTCCCTTTTTCCTTGAGGGATAGAAAGATGCCATTTTGGGGCCTGAGCTCTTAGGCTTATAGTCCTTATTTTTCTGCTTATCTAGATAAGCACCATAGAGATAGTCCAGACGAAAATATTGGGTGGTCTGAAAATTTTGAGCAAAGGCATAGCAAAAAGCAGGCGGCTCAACCGTGAAAGGATCGGGGTTTGTAGTACGAGCATTCTCTGGCGGGGTGTCGCTCTCCTCAGGCCAGTATTCTTGAGGCGGAATCCCAAACAGCATCAAGGCTCTTAAGGTTTGTCGAATAGATGTGCCTTTCGAGATATCCTGCCCAAGCTGTTGATTCATTCGGTGGACTACGCTGTAGAGGAATCGCACGGAGGTTCCTCGCGGCCGGATGCCAGAGGTCCTGTATTGAAAGTACTCAACCATAGCCGCGATCGCATAAATGGTGCAGGCGTTTCGCTGTCCCTGATCTTTAACAGGCGGGCTCCAAAACGATAGATCGACTACCCTGGGCAGCTGGATGTAAAAGCTTTCAGCGCTGTCTTGATTTGTAGTTTGATTCTGGCTGTCAGAATTACTGAGTTCATTCAAATGGTCATTAAAAAGGGGCGGTGTAATCGGCAGCCTAATCAAGCCAGTGGCCTCTGGCAGCTCATACATAGTGTCAGGATTAATCTCTATCAGGTGATGGGGCTGCTGGTCGTGACTAAGCCCCTCTTCTGCTAAGTTTTTCTTGAGATCTTGGCTATAGAGTTTAATTCTGATGGCTAGTTCATCTCGAAGACGGGCAAGTCCACCCTTCTCAAGGAATTCTTTATACCGTGCCACCGGAGCATATAAATGAATAATTTGCTCGACAACATCGGCAAATGCCACCCTCTCTGATGTCGAGCTCAGCGATAGCTCATCTGAGCTGTAAAGCTCTTCATATAGCTGTTTAATAATGTCCAGTGCATCCTTGTCGACAGGAGGCGTAATATGCTGTTTATAAGTCGAAGTGGCGGCTGCATAGGCGGCTTTCTCTTGG
>PYEQ01000364.1 GCA_003017785.1 filamentous cyanobacterium CCP5
CTCCACGGGGATACTCATTGCGTCCAAACCGCTGCCCAGACACAAACACATTAAATTTGTCGACCAGGTAGGCTTCGCCACTGTTTCCTAGGCCGGTCCGATTTTCGATGATTTCATCCATCCGCTCCAGATTCAGATTGACGGCCAGCACCGCTATGGTTTCGCCGGTTTCCCTATCAACTAAAGGATGGGAAAGGGTCATGGTGGGTTTGGCTGTAATCGGTGATGGATAGACATTTTGGACAAAGGCACCGAAGCGTCCCTCGATGAAGTAGCTGTCCGTGATGCGATACTGGCCTAAAAAACTGGCATTGGTGGAAGCGATAATCTGGCCGCCGTCAATGGCTAGCAGGGAGATTTCTCGCCAGTCAGGGCGCTGTTGAACGAGCCGCTGCAAGTAGCGTGGAAGTTCACCTGAAGTGGCAACAACAGCTTCATTTCCACTCACCAGAGGTTGAGTCAGGCCCTCTAAGTAGGGAGACTGGGCAAGCAGGGCCACATCCTGTTCCTGATCGCTCACCCAGCGGTTTAGTTCTCCTTCCTTAAAGGCAATGGAGGATTCGAGGCGCTCGTAAATGGAAACCTCTAAAGCCCGTCGCGCTCGCAAAAACGCGAAAAAGCCCACTAGTCCTACTGTCAATAGAGACAGTAAAAAGAAGTAGCCCACCAGCCGGGCCATCAGGCTTTTATCCCAGAAGCGCATATTCATCCTGAAATAGACCCTTGCCTCAATCTACCAGGCAGTAGTTGGAAGTTTGCTAGCAAAGATAGAAAGTAGATTTGAACTTTGCGGGGTCGGCGAGGTCGGCGATGGGTTGGGATCAACCTGATCGTAAAAGATTGGGCGACCATTATGAAATTGAAGAATCATCACGCTGCGGACCGGATCTCCAGTCCCTCGAAACGTGAAACTTCCGGTAACTCCGTTGTAATTACCTAGACTGGCGAGGCTGTCTCGAATGGCCTCTGGCTCAGTCTGGTCAGCCTTGAGGATGGCCTGCTGCAGTATATAAACGGTGTCATAGGTAGAAGCTGCGACGGAATCCGGGGACACACCATACGCTGCCTCGTAGGCATCAATAAACTGACGGACCTTGGGACTTTGGCTATCAGGAGCGTACTGGTCGCTGAAAAAAGCGCCTTCGGTTAGGGCTGGTTGGATATCCACTAGGCCTCCCCAAGCGTCTGATCCCAGCAGTTGGGCCTCGATGCCTGCGGCCCGGAGCTGCTGAATCTGCTGGGGAAGTTCATGGTCGTAGTTGGGAAGAAACAGCACGTCTGGATTGCTCTGTTGAATGACGCTGATTTGAGTGCTGTAGTCCTGGGTGCCGGTGGTATAAGACTCAAAGGCTACGACCTGACCACCGGACTGTTCGAACACCTGCTTAAAGACCTGGGCGATGTCGCGGTTGTAGGCACTGGCCACGTCGAACAGCACGGCTGCTCGCTGGGCTTGGAGTTGTTGACGAGCAAATTCTGCCATGACCTGTCCCTGAAACGGATCGATAAAGATACTGCGAAACACGTATCGCTTACTGGCGGTGGGGGCAGGGTTAGTGGAACGGGGGCTGATCATCGGCACCTTGTATGTTTCGACAAATTTAGCTACCGGAATGGCATTGCGACTGAGCTGAGGGCCGATGATGGCAATGACTTCGTCTTGAAAAATCAGCTTGCGGGCTTTCTCAACGGCTATGTCCACCTCATCCTGGTTGTCTTCTATGACTAGATTGATTGGGTGGGATTGGCCGGAGATCAGGATTCCTCCGGCCTGGTTGATTTCATCAACTGCCAATCGTGCTCCTTGTTCGGTGGATTCTCCGACTCCCACAGAATCGCCGCTGAGGGGAGCAATTAGACCAATATCTAAGGTCTCGGATGGGGTCGGCTGACAGCCCAAGATTGCTGCCAGGACGATGCCGAGGGGCCAAAGCAGGCTGTGGTGAAAGATTGGCGGAATCAGACGATAGCTGCCCATGGCGGTTAAACCTGAATAGAGACAGGGTTAGGGAGTCACTTCCTGGTAGAAGACGGGCTGCCCGCCCTCCACTTTCTGAATCGCAACACTAACAATGGGATCGCCGCTGCCGCGATATTCGATCCGCCCGGTTACTCCCTGGTAGATGCCCAAGTTAGCAATGCCATCGCGAATTGCCTCGGGCTGGTAAGACTGCTTAGCCTGGATGGCCTTGAACAAGATACCAAAACTGTCATAGGTAGCTGCGGCCCCGGCGGGAGGAACATATCCATAGGCCTCGGTAAATTGGTCTACAAAGGCCTGGGTGGTTGGATTTTGGGTATCAAGGGAGTAGTGATCGCTGTAGTAGGCTCCATCGAGTCCTTTCCAATCCTCGTCTTGCATCGATCCCCAGGCATCGGAGCCCAGTAGGGTTGCCTGAATGCCCAGGCGACGAGCCTGCTGAGCTTGGCGGGGAACTTCGCTTTCGTAATTGGGCAAAAACAATACGTTGGGGCTGCTGGCTTTAATCCGCTGGAGGGGCTCAGTGAAGTCAGTAGTGCCTGTGGTGTAATCTTCAAAAGCAACGACTTGCCCCTCAAGGTCGGTAAACACCTGCTGAAAGACCTGGGCAATACCGCGATTGTAAGGGCTGGCAATGTCATAAAGAACGGCGGCTGTTTCAGCCTGAAGCTCTTCTCGGGCAAAGTGAGCAATCGCTTTTCCCTGAAAGGTATCGGTAAAAATGGCCCGAAACACATAGGATTTACCGGCGGTTGTTTCAGGATTCGTAGAACGAGGGCTAATCATAGGGATAGCCGCCTGCTGCGCCAGCCGTGACACCGGTATGGCATAGCGGCTGTACTGGGGACCAACAATTGCAACAACGTCTTCCTGGTTGATCAAGACTTGAGCGGCACTGATCGCTCCCTCAGAGGTGCTGGTCGTATCACCGATGGCTAACTCGATGGGATACTGCTGACCAGCTACTTTCAGGCCACCGTTGGCATTGACTTGGTCGGTAGCGAACTGGGCGGCATCGACGGTGACCTTACCGATTTCCTGATCATCTCCGCTGAGGGAGGTCAACACGCCAATCCGAATCGGGTCCGCCGGAGACATCAATATGCAGCCGGTGACAACAGTGAAACAGGCTGTCGCCAGCAGTAGCAGCAACAGAGGGAACCCGCTAATTGAACGATGTCGAATCAAGTCAGCACCTTACTGGAGACCAAGCTAGAGCAAACAGAGATTAACGCCTGAACAGCGCCCACCCTAGGTTGCCAGGCTTAACAGATGAGTTCGATAGAGAGAACAGCTGCAAGCGATCGCCTGGTTGTATCGACGGGCTATGCCTAGACTCTGAAGTTTGAGAGCTTGGGGGGCGGCTATTTCCACCGGGCGATCGCTGGTAAGCACTTTAACCATCGCCTCTGCCAGCAGCGGATTAGCCACAATGATTTCAGCCACATGGCCTAAGGCTGTGGCAAATGGCCCTGGCTGAGTAGTCACTGACTCGGCTAGAGCCATCGGCGAAAGCTGGTTAGCTACCATTTGGTGCAGGGCAACGTGAATCAGATGGGGCCAGCCGCCCAGGAGTTTGTTTAATAGTTGGCTATCATCAGCCGGTAGACTCAGGCCGTAGATCTGGGCCAGGTGGTCAACTTCTCTGGCTTCAAACGGCGGCAATTCGACCGGAACACCGACATTAAACGGAGACTTATTCAGGTTGAGTGGTAAGTAGACTTCCGTCGCATGGGCAACCACCAGCCGCAGCCGCTTCCAGAGGTCGCGGGTTTTAGCCTCCTCGTGCCAGGCCCGCAATAGACCGAAAAACTCGTCCGCTAGCTGGGGAAAAGGGAACAGGCTGTCAATGTCGTCTAGGGTCAGCAGCAGCGGCCGCTCCAAGGTAGGCAGTAAATATTCTTCAAAATAGCTTTTGCAGCCGATGGCGCTGCCAAACAGATCGTCCCAATAGTCGTCTAGCTGGTCGGGGAGGCCGAGTACCTGAGTAATCTGGCGGCAAAAGCTGTAGAGAAAGGCGTCGAGATCGGGTTCGCGTTCCGTGGCCACCAGAGCCTGGAGATCGCAGACGCCAGTGGCATAGTCAAGCTGTTGAGCCTGCCTGGCTAGCCCTAGAACGAGGCTGGTTTTACCCGTTTGTCGAGCCCCTTTAATGCGAACTAGGGCTCCGGGCGTTGCGATCGCGGCCGCACATTCCGCTTCGAGGCTGTCAAAGGCACTGTTTTGAGGCGGACGGTGGACATAGGCAGATGAATCCAGGGGCAGCGGCCGACCGCGAATCGCGGCGACACAGGCATCAGAGGAAAGAAAACCACTGTCCATACGGAGAAGAGTCAGCCGAGGCATGTCTGCTGGGATTCATTATAGATTCTAGAAAGCAGCAATCAATCCTATTCCTACCAGCCCATGGCCCTGATTTCATGACTAAGAAATAAGGCTCTGTACAGGCGCACGGCTGTGCACCCCTCTTCAAGCTATGGCCCCCCTTCAGGCTACGCACCCCTTCAGAGCGACACAATGCGTAGCCATTAAGGTTAGGACACCGTTCGTTGAGCTTGTCGAAACCATCACCCTTGCTTCCCTAGGGAGCCACTACGTGAACGACGGGCTCAGGATGAGTGAATAACGTCATAAACCAGGTGGCTACAGCTATAAATTATTCTCAATCCTGAACGAGGAGGGCCACGGTCCAACGTTCAGCCATAAAAAAGCCCCCCTTGATGCCGGGGGGCAACCCTAGGTCTAGAGAACCTATGACTTCTTAATGGTGGTGATGATGGTCGCCGTGGTGATGGTGATGATGACCATGGGACTCCTGGGCCTGCATCGCCGCCAGCTGCGGATTCACAGCCATTGCCTCCTCTGAGAGCAGATCAGCGATTTGGGCATCTGCCCAGCGACCGGCCATCTGGAGAAACTCTGGATGGTCGTTGACGCAGGGCATCTGCACGTAGGTCACATCCGGACGCTTGCGGCGCAGCTTCGAAATAATGTGCTCCACGTCGAGGAGGGTTTCGTGGTTTTCGGTGGCGAAGCCAATGGGCATGAACACCAGCGCTGTCGCCCCCAAATCCATCAGGTTTCGAGCGGCCAAAGTAGCATTGGGCTGGGTCCAGTCAATTAAGGGAGTGTCGTGGTTGAGCCAGCCCACTGAAATCAGCGGATAGCGGTAAATCAGCCGCTCTCGCACCGCCTCATAGAGCTTCTGGCTCTCATCGATGCCGGAGGTAAAGCCCTTGGCCTCGTGGGGGCAACCGTGGTTCATCAGCACGATGCCGGTCTGGGAGGGCAAATGCGCTACCGCCAGATCCTTG
>PYEQ01000365.1 GCA_003017785.1 filamentous cyanobacterium CCP5
CCGCTGAGGTTGGCACCGCTGAGATCAGCCCCACTGAGGTTGGCACTACTTAGATCGGCACCGCTGAGGTTAGCACCGCTGAGGTCGCCGCTAATGAGGTCGGCGCCGCTAAAATTGGCATCGCTAAGGTCGGCACCGCTGAGGTTGGCTGTCTCTATATTTCTGCTGGCAGTGCGGAAATTGAGCAACAGAAAGACGCTACCAGCCGCTGTTGCGATTGCCCCAATACCGCCAACGAGGGTATCCCGTTGGGGTTGGCCAAGGGTTCCTCTTTCGTTGTGGGATAGGCGACCGTGATCCAGCTGAGGGCTACGATCGTGAAGTAGCGACCACCACACCATCCCGAGAAAGACTGGAGTGGCGATCGCTCCCATCACCCACCATTTGTTAATCCTGTTTTTTGCAGACCACTGCTTGAAGCGTTCTCCCATGCTTCAGATTCCCTCGATGTTGGGTTCGGTTCATTATTACGCTCCTCATTTTGGGAACGTTCGAATCTTTATGCCGGTTTAACCCAGTGCGATCGCGATCGTCATCCCTATTCCTGGTGTCGCAACAGTCACAATGCTCGTGGTATGCCAATCCGCCGGGCGATCGCCCCTAAACCCTTACCCACAACCCGCTATCCTAGAACCATGCCGCAACTTGCTGAGGATTCGATGGATACTAAGGCTTTTAAGCGATCGCTCAACCACTCCGACAAGTACTTTCGCCAGGGGTTTGGCCACGGGGAAGATGTCGCTGGCCAGATGAAGACCGAGTATAACAGCGGGCTGATCCAGGAGATTCGCGAGCATAGCTACACCCTCACTCGCGGCGATGTCACCATCAAGCTGGCTGAATCCTTTGGCTTTTGCTGGGGGGTGGAGCGGGCGGTGGCCATGGCCTACGAAACTCGCCAGCACTTTCCCACCGAGCGCATCTGGATCACCAACGAGATCATCCACAACCCCGGCGTCAACCAGAAGCTGCGGGACATGGCGGTGGAGTTCATCGAGGTGGAGAACGGCCAGAAAAACTTCGCCGTAGTCGGCGATGGCGACGTAGTCATTCTGCCCGCCTTTGGGGCCAGCGTCCAAGAGATGGAGCTACTCAACGCCAAGGGCTGCACCATCGTCGATACCACCTGCCCCTGGGTGTCGAAGGTCTGGAACACCGTGGAAAAGCACAAGAAAAAAGACTACACCTCGATCATCCACGGCAAGTATAAGCACGAAGAAACCATCGCCACCAGCTCCTTTGCGGGCAAGTACCTGGTGGTACTGAACCTGCAGGAAGCCCAGTATGTCGCCGACTACATTCTGAATGGTGGTGACAAAGCTGAGTTTATGGCCAAGTTTGACCAGGCCCACTCTGCAGGCTTCGACCCCGATCGCGACCTGAAGGCGATCGGCATTGCCAACCAGACCACCATGCTCAAAGGGGAAACCGAACAGATCGGCAAGCTGTTCGAGCGCACCATGCTGCAGAAATACGGCCCCCAGGAACTCAACGACCATTTCTTGAGCTTTAACACCATCTGCGACGCTACCCAGGAGCGCCAGGACGCCATGTTCCAGCTGGTGGACGAAAAGGTGGACGTGATGGTGGTAATCGGCGGCTACAACTCCTCTAACACCACCCACCTGCAGGAAATCGCGATCGAGCGGGGCATCCCCTCTTACCACATCGACAGTGCAGAACGCCTCGGCCCCGGCAACCGCATCGAGCACAAGCAGCTCCACGGGGAGCTGACGGTGACTGAAAACTGGCTGCCCGACGGCCCCATCACCGTGGGCATCACCTCTGGGGCATCCACCCCCGATCGCTCCGTAGAAGCCACCATCGAGCAAATTTTCGCCCTCAAAGCCCAGATGCCAGTAGCCTAGCGAGGCTAAATTCATGCCAGACCTGATCCTGTCAGGCCTCATCTTTATCGTCAGCCTGGGGGTGCTGGTCAAAGCCTCAGATTTGTTCACCGACGCAGCAGAGCGGATAGGAATTCTCATGGGGCTGCCCGCCTTCGTGGTGGGGGTGACAATTGTCTCCCTGGGCACCTCCCTGCCAGAGCTAATTTCCTCGATTGTGGCGGTCACCCAGGGGGCGCCCGAGGTGGTGATTAGCAACGTCGTGGGCTCAAATATTGCCAACATTTGCCTGGTGCTGGGGCTCGCCTCCATTGCCAGCACCAATGGTCTGCAGATCACCTACGACCTAGTCAGTGTTGACCTGCCGCTGTTTGTTGGATCGGCCCTGCTGCTCATGCTGATGGCGTGGGACCAGGACTTTTCCAAAGGAGAGGCCGTGCTGCTGCTGCTGGGCTACGGGGTCTACCTGTTCTACATTCTCAAAAGTAGCCAGGCCGAGACTACCCTCGAAGCCCTGGGAGGGGCCCCATCCGCGATATCGGAGATATCGGAAACGGCTGGAGAAGCTGGCCTTGAGTCGAGGGATGCATCAGAGCCTAGCAACCGGACCTATAGCCTGGGCCAATGGGGCCTGTTGATTTTGAGTGCCCTGCTAATTTTTTTAGGGGCGCGCTACACCATCGAATCACTCATTCAGATCTCTCAGACCCTGGGGATTGGCACAGAAATTATCGCGGTCAGCGCCGTTGCATTGGGCACCTCTCTGCCTGAGCTGATGGTAACGGCCAATGCCGCCAGAAAGAATCAGGCAGAACTGGCGGTGGGCAACGTGCTGGGGTCAAACATTTTCAATATTTTCACAGTCATGGGCATTCCAGGGCTGCTAGGGACCTTGACAATACCTGCCGGAATCATGGCCACGGGGATACCCACGATGATTTCGGCGACCCTGCTGATGTTTTTTGCCATCCAGGACAAGAAGCTGACGGTCTGGGAAGGGTGGCTATTTTTGATCCTGTACGGATGGTTCATCGGCCATACGTTCAATTGGATTTAGATAGGTTTTACATTACTGCTGTGGGGCTATAGCATTGCAACAGAGTTCCGTTGCTGACCGTCCATTAGGCTGAAAATCGCTTCATTATTCGCTTTCACTGCTGTTCCGTGCAAGAATCAGCAGCACCCGGGCAACGCTACTTGTTTTCACAGACATGGGCGCACAAAAATTACTGGGCGGCCGGTATCGGTTTATCCGGGTCATCGGTTCCTATCAGCATCACAGGACCTACCTGATGGCGGATACCCACTATCCAGGCCATCCCAAATGTACGGTCAAGCATCTGAAGCTGCCTGCCCGCAACCCGATTACCCTGCAGTTTTTGTCGAATCTGCTGAAGAAAAAAGTCGGCCTGCTGGAGACTCTGGGACACCATGACCGCATTCCTCAAATTCTGGCCTACTTCGAAGATGGTCAGGATTTCTTTGTGGTTCAGCAGTACGTGGCCGGGGTGTCCCTAGAACAGGTGCTGCGGCAGTCGGGCCATCTCCCAGAAAGGGAACTGCTGCAGCTGCTGGGCGACATTCTAGAAATTTTGGCGTTCGTCCAAACTCGGGGGGTGATTCACCGCACCATTAAGCCCAGCAACATCATTCGCCGCCAGACGGACCAGCGCTGGGTGCTGATAGATTTTGGCCTGGTAAAGGAGGTCAATGCCAGCATGGCCCCTGACTCCGGAAACGGCGAGGATGTCCCCCAAACGGGCACCATTTACACGGCCCCCGAACAGCGCCAGGGGACACCCCATTTCGGGACGGATGTTTTTGCCCTGGGAGTGGTGGCATTGCGGGCCGCGACCGGCTGTGATGTGGAGCAGATGCCCCATAGCGATCGCCATGACTACGATCAGTCTCTCCAGGCCTGTCTGGTGGATGCCCCGGCACTCAGCGATCGCCTGCAGGCTATTTTGCTGCGCATGGTGGACCCCGACCCCGACCAGCGCTACGCCAACGCCCGGGATGTCCTGACGGCCCTGGAGGAGAGCCAGCAACTGCCCGCTCCGCCGGAATCTCCCTTACTGAGCCCGATAGAGGACAGTGCAGCCGTTCTCCAGCCCCGGCGATCGCGTCGCCAGATTGGGCTTGCCCTAGTCGCTTTAGCCGTCGTCATCGGAGGACTGTTGGCCCTCCGGCTGCCCCAGCGAGCGGCGATCGCCTGGTGGATGCGACAGGCCCAGCAGGCCGAGGAGTCCGGCCAGAGCCAGCAGGCCCTGGCCGCCTATGATCGAATTTTAGAGCGGCGGCCCGATTATGCCGATGCCTTAGCCCAGCGGGGGCAGCTGCATCTGGATCTGGGCAACACCGAATTAGCCCTCCAGGATCTCACCCTGGCCCTGGAGAGATCGCCCCAGGCACAGCTCTTTCACGATCGCGCTAACCTGCGGTTTCAAGTGGGAGATTTACAGGGGGCGATCGCCGACTACACCGAAGCCATTCAGCGAGACCCCGCCCGGGTAGATACCTTCGTCAATCGGGGCACGGCCCGGGCCGAATGGGGAGATGAGCAGGGGGCGATCGACGACTACACCGCCGCCATTGACCTGAACCCATCTCCGGAGCAGCAGGCCGCCGCCTATCTAAACCGCTGCCTGTCTTTGTCCAACCAGGGGGACCACGCCCAGGCGCTGACCGACTGCACCGAAGCCATTAATCTGCGCCCTAACCACAGCCTGGCCTACGAAAACCGGGGGCTGGTGCGTCGCCGTTTGGGGAACCCGGCAGGGGCGATCAAAGACTACACGATCGCCATCCAAATCGACCCTGACAGCCCCGACCCCTACTACAATCGTGGGCTGGCCCGTCAGGATGTGGGAGATCTTGCCGGGGCCCTAGAAGATTTCAACCAGGCCCTGGATCGCAATCCAGAACATGCCTTTGCCCGCTACAGTCGAGGCCTGTTAGCCGCAGACCAGGGGCGATCGGAGGCCGCCCTAGCCGATCTCACCATTGCCGCCAGTCTTTGCCTAGAACTGGGTCGTATCAGCTGTTATGAAGACGCCCAGTTTCAAATCGACACCCTGCAGGCATCCAAGTCTTAGGGGCTGAGCCCTATTGCCTCAGCCGGGCAGGGGAGGCCATAGATATTGCCCAAAAGCCGATGACTGGGGTACTGCCCGGCGCACAAGTATCCAAACCAGTTGTTCCTTTGCTACGGCAGCCTAAACTTTAGAGGATCTGACGGCGGCCGGTGCCACCGATGTAGGTAGAACTCCGGCGTTGACGCTGGTAGCTGGTGTAGGTCGGCTCAGTATCGGTGAGGGCGGTGTCTAGGGTGGGTTGCGCCACCCCGGGGGGTTGAAGGGCGATCGCCATCCCCATAACCAGCCCAACTCCTAAAATTCGACCAGCGTTCTGCTCAAAAAGATTTCCCATGATGGTCGTTAGCCTTAAC
>PYEQ01000366.1 GCA_003017785.1 filamentous cyanobacterium CCP5
CTCCTGCTCTGTACGTGGTGCCCTCCGAGTCCCTCAATGCCTTTGCCACCGGCCGCGACCCCAACCACGCCGCGATCGCCCTTACCCAGGGCATCATCGACCTGCTGCCGGAAGACCAGCTCGATGGCGTCATCGCCCACGAACTCACCCACGTGCGCAACCGCGACACCCTCACCCAGGCGGTGGCCGGTACCCTGTCCGGATCGATCACCTATCTGGGACGCATTCTCACCCTGGGAGCCCTGTATTTCCCGATGGCGCGGGCCGGACGCCGGGGCAACAATCCCCTGGCGATACTGTTTCTGCTGATTGTCGGTCCCCTGGCGGCGGGTCTACTGCGCATGGCCATCTCCCGCACCCGCGAATATGCTGCCGATGCCGGTTCTGCGGAAATTACCGGTAATCCCCTGGCCCTGGTCAAAGCTCTGGAAACCCTGGAATCCATGGGTCAGAAAGTCCCTATCCACGGCAATCCGGCGTTTTCTGCCCTGTTTATCGTTAACCCGCTTTCCAAAGAGGGGCTAATGACCCTGTTTATGACCCACCCTTCCACTGAAGACCGGGTGAAGCGTCTGAAAGAACTGGCCGAGAAAGCTAAGACCGAGACGACAGATCCAGCCTTGAGTCCCAGCGCTTAAGTCTACGGTCCCCTTATCTGGCAGGACGAACTACGCGCACTAATTTTCGAGTCAAAGGCTCCTCTGCCAGTATCGCCGTATCAATCCGCTCCGCCAGCGCTGCCCAATTCCTGTCATCCGAGCAACAAATAATACCAGCGTGATCAGGCTTTAACTGATGAAGCTGCTTGAAGTCTCGACGGTTCAGCGTCAGAACTGCGCGTTCTTGGCTGTTAGCAAAAGCCAAGACCTCATCATCCGGAATTTTCAAGCCAGCCTTGCCCGCTTCTTGAACCGTCAATATGTCATGTCCAAGGGTTCTCAGACGCTCAACAACAGGATATGGAAAATGTTCATCCGCATAAAGCTTAGCCAAGTCTAAGCCGCCTCGTTTTCTTGAATAGCCGCCTCAATCTCCTCTGGATAAGCTGCTTCGTACATCCAGGCATTGACTAAGTCGCTGGCTGTCAGCGCGGGATAGCTCACTAGTAAATCTGCTTCGCTGTACCCTGCTCGCCGAGCCTCGACCAGTCCCCAGACAGGAATCCGAGTATTTGCAACGCAGGCATCTCCACCGCAGACGCCAGACACTTTCTCAATTCCCCGCCAGGCACCACCTATACTTTGGGTCAGCAATTGAATGGCTCTCACCTTCTCGACAGGTGGTAACGCCAATAAATCAGCCTCCAAATCTTGAAGTGCCATAGGTAAGTCAGATGAGTGATGACTACAATATTATCCAAATTGTCAGAATGCTATGTTGATCACAGGTTGTTCGGGCTAATCGTGTCCTCCAATATTGATCTTCAGCGCTGTCGAGATAGCTTTAGCCAACGAGCCGCAGCCCAGCAGGCGGTGCAGGAAGAGCTGCGTCACCAGGCCCACAAACAGGCAATCACCAGCATCCGCCAGGTCATTCCTCAGTACCCACAAATCACGCAAGTTTACCTGTTTGGCTCCATCACTCAGCCCGGACAGTTTCGCAACGACTCTGACATCGACATCGCCGTTGCGGGCATCGATGCCGCCGCCTACTTTGCCCTCTGGCGCGACTTAGAAGCTGCCTGCCCCAACTGGGCGATCGACCTGCGCGAAATCAATCAGCCTTCCCACTTTGCTAGCACCGTCCGTCAATTTGGAGAACTGGTTTATGAATCCTCAGGCGGCAGTTCTGAAAGCAGCAATTGACGCCGATATCCGAGAAATTGAATCTCTGTACGAACGGTTGTCCGACTACGCCAGTAGTCTTACTACGACAGAGCCAGCCATCCTGGCTGGCTAATCTCTACACAATCTGTACAACGCCTTCGAAAACATCTGTCTCAATGTCGCCAGAGCCTTTGAGAACCAGATCAGCGAACGTCAGTGGCACTCAGCTCTGCTCAAGCGCATGACCTTGGATATTGAAAGCATCCGTCCCAGGCTATTGAGTATCGAGGTCTATCAATGCCTAGACGAGCTGCGCCGCTTCCGCCATGTCTTTCGCAACTCCTACACGGTTGAACTAAATCCCCAGCGAATGGCGATCGTGGTCAATCAGGCTAAGAAGTTGGAGGGACTCAACAAAGCAGATTTAGCCTAGTTTAAGGCTTTTCTAGATTCCCTTAACTGACAAAAAAGGGACGCTAAAGCGCCCCCTTTAATTCAAGAAATTAGACTAACTGGCTCAAGTCTTACAGGTGGCCATTCCGTTGGCTGAGCGTAGTTCCGCTCGCTGAGCGTAGCCGTTCGCCCTGCGTCTCCCGATGGGAGAAAGCCAGCGGAACTAATTGCCTTAGCCCAGCAGTTTCTTTGCCCGAGCTACAACGTTCTCAACTGTGAAGCCGAACTCCTTCATCACGGTGTCGCCAGGGGCGGAACGACCGAAGGTTTCGATGCTCACCACGTCCCCGTCGCTGCCCACATAGCGACACCAGCCCATGCTGATGCCCGCTTCCACCGCCAGCTTTTTGCTGCCGGTCTTGGGCAGTACCGACTCGCGGTAGCTCTCATCCTGGGCGTCGAACAACTCCCAAGAGGGCATGGATACCACGCGCACTTTCTTGCCTTCAGCAGTCAACTGCTTACCGGCTTCCACGCACAGCTCCACTTCACTGCCGGTACCGACCAAAATAATGTCGGGGGTGCCGTCGCTATCCGACAGAATGTAGGCTCCTTTCGCCACCGCGTCGATGGAAGAGCCGTCCAGGTTGGGCAGGTTCTGACGGCTGAAGCACATCAGGGTCGGGGCCTTGCGGCTCTCAACGGCGATCTTGTAGGCACCGGAGGTTTCGTTGCCGTCAGCAGGGCGAATCACCGTCAGGTTGGGGATGGCCCGCAGAGCGGCGATGGTTTCCACAGGCTGGTGGGTGGGACCGTCTTCGCCGAGGCCGATGGAGTCGTGGGTCATCACGTAGATCACGCCCGCTTCCGCTAGGGCCGAGAGGCGAATTGCCGCCCGCATGTAGTCGGTGAACACCAGGAAGGTGGCGCAGTAGGGAATCAGGCCGGAGTTGTGCAGGGCGATGCCGTTGCAGATGGCCCCCATGCCGTGTTCCCGGACGCCGAAGCGCAGGTTGCGGTTTTCGTAGGCCCCTTTCTGGAAGCTGCCGGAGATCTTCAGCTCGGTGAGGTTGGAGTGGGTGAGGTCGGCGGAACCGCCGATTAGCTCAGGCAGAACGGGGGCGATCGCATTCAGCGTGGCCTGGGAGTTCTTCCGGGTAGCGGTGCCCTTCTGGTCGGGGGTGAAGGTGGGCAGCGCATCGGCCCAGCCTTCGGGCAGCTTGCCGGAGAGCATCCGCTCAAACTCGGCGGCGGCTTCCGGATACTTGGTGCGGTACTTGGCCAGGGTTTCTTCCCACTCGGCCTGGTAGCTGGCCCCCCGCTCGATCGCCTTCCGCATATGGTCGAGGGCATCTTTGGGAGTTTCAAAATCGCCGTAGCTCCAGCCCAGGTTCTCGCGGGTGAGCTTGATTTCGTCGTCGCCCAGGGCTGCGCCGTGGACCCCAGCGGTGTTTTGTTTGTTGGGAGAACCGTAGCCGATGGTGGTGGTCACCTTGATCATCGAAGGCCTATCGGTGACGGCCTTGGCCGCTTCGATCGCCTTGGCGATGCCGTCCAGGTCGTTGTTGCCGTCTTCTACGTGCTGCACGTGCCAGCCGTAGGCTTCGAATCGCTTGGCCACGTCTTCGGTGAAGGAAATATCCGTGGAACCGTCGATGGAGATGTGGTTGTCGTCGTAGAGGGCAATCAGCTTACCCAGACCCAGGTGGCCCGCCAGGGAGCAGGCTTCGCCGGAAACCCCTTCCATGTTGCAGCCGTCGCCGAGAATAACGTAGGTGTAGTGGTCGACCAGGGTGGTGTCGGGCTGGTTGAACCGGGCGGCCATGTGGGCCTCAGCCATGGCTAAACCGACGGCGTTGGCAATCCCCTGTCCGAGCGGACCGGTAGTGACTTCGACGCCGGGAGTCTCGAAGTTCTCTGGGTGGCCGGGGGTGCGGGAACCCCACTGGCGGAATTCTTTGATGTCGTCGAGGGTGACGCTGTCGTAGCCCGTCAGGTACAGCAGAGCGTACTGCAACATGCAGCCGTGACCCGCCGACAGGACGAAGCGATCGCGGTTAAACCAGGCGGGATCCTTGGGATTGAACCGCATGAACTTGTCCCACAGCACATAGGCCATGGGGGCAGCCCCCATGGGCAGGCCGGGATGGCCGGAACTGGCCTTTTCAACCGCATCAATCGCTAAAAAACGAATCGAGTTGATACAGAGTTCTTCAAGGGTTTGGGTAGCAACAGCCATAGGTTTTAGCAGCTTAACGACGGTTTAGCAGGCCAGCGGGACGGCCCCATCCAGCCTCTGGAGCGAACAGTCCGCGCAATTGGAAGCCCCCACAGCGAGAACTCCGGCGGATTAGATGAACCCAGCAACTTTAATAGGGAAGCTTCTATGGGCTCCATTTAAGACCTTAGACGCTACTGGTGATATAAACCAGCAGCCCCAGAAAATATCAAAGGCTCTAGGTTATTATACCTATGAGTCTGTAGCCTCAGTCACGATATTTTTGAAAAACTAGGGTGACATTGTGGCCACCAAAGCCAAAGGAGTTGGAAAGGGCTACCTCTACCGAATGCTCTCGGCTTTGATTGGGCACGTAGTCTAGGTCGCACCCTTCATCGGGGTTTTCGAGGTTGATGGTGGGAGGAACGCGATCGTGGTGCACTGCCAGGGTGGCCGCGACCCCTTCAATGCCGCCCGATCCGCCCAGCAGATGACCCGTCATCGACTTAGTGGAGCTGACCGGAATCTTGTAGGCGTGGTCACCGAGGGCGGTTTTGATCGCCTGGGTTTCGGTGGGGTCGTTGGCCCCGGTGCTGGTGCCGTGGGCGTTGATATAGCTCACCTGGTCGGGGCTGATGCCAGCGTCCTTGAGGGCCATTTGAATACAGCGAGCCGCGCCGGCCCCACCAGGGACAGGGGCAGTCATGTGATAGGCGTCGCAGGTCATGCCGTAGCCAACGATCTCACCGTAGATGCGGGCGCCACGACTGCGGGCATGTTCGAGTTCTTCCAGAATCAAGATTCCACAGCCTTCACCAATCACAAACCCATCGCGATCGCGATCGAACGGGCGACTGGCATGGGCCGGATCATCATTGCG
>PYEQ01000367.1 GCA_003017785.1 filamentous cyanobacterium CCP5
AGCTGATCGCGACTCGAGAGCCAGTAGTGCTGAATAGCCTCGACGATCGAACTCTATCCACCCAGTCGGATTTATCGCTGCAAAATCCAGCTAGGGCACTGCTGGTTGCTCCCCTCATGGCCGACGGTAAAATCATTGGCAGCATCTCCCTCAGGCAGGTCCATCAGGCCCGGATTTGGCAACCAGAGGAGATCGAGCTCGTCAAAGTAGTGGCATCTCAGGCTGCGATTGCGGTACAGCAGGCCAGGCTATTCCAAGCAACCAAAGCAAACGAGCAAAGAATAGCCGAGCTAAACCAGTATTTAACGGAGTCGGTGCTAAAGCGGTTTTTGCCAGAATCTCTAGTCAAAAAAGCCGCTCAGGGTGATTTACGGCTGGACTTGCAGCCAGAACCGCGACTAGTCACCATCCTGTTTACTGATATCGTCGGCTTCACCGAGCTTTCGAATCAGCTTGGCCCCAATCGAATTGCCAAGCTACTGAACGAATATCTCGATGTGATGATCACGGCTATTTTTGAGTACGGTGGCACAGTGGATAAGTTCATGGGCGACGGCATCCTAGCGATGTTTGGAGCCCCCGAGGATTTAGGAGCTGAAACCCAGGTGCATCGGGCGATCGCCTCCGTATTGCGTATGCACGAACAGCTCAATGAACTCAACCAGCAATGGAATCTACAAGGGGTGCCACCGGTCAGGTTCCGCTGCGGTATCCACACGGGCATTGCCGTCGTAGGTATGTTTGGGAGCGCTGATCGCACTGACTTTACCGCGATTGGCCCAACCGTTAACATGGCGGCGCGACTCCAAGAGGCTGCAGCCCCTAATGGCATTTTGGTATCTGAGGACGTCGCTCAGTATTTAGACCGCACTATGGTTGTAGATTCTCATCCAGTTCACCTGAAGGGAATCGCCGAGTCGGTGACCGCAATGTCCATTCGTAGTGATCTTAAGGCAGAGGCCATTAGTGCTCTAGTGCGCCATCGGGCCGTGGCTGCTATGCCGCTGTCAGGTGAGGCGAATGCTTAGGAGCTCAGCGGACTCCGCTCGCTGGCTATGGCCCGTTGTCTTTGGCAGTTCTGGACTACTCCATCTCTCGCTATTCATGCTACAACCCTGGTCGCTGGTAGTTCGACCAGTTGCATCTGAGGCTCCCATTCCAATTCAGCTAGTCGACGCCCCGGGGGCGATCGCTCCCGCAGAAACCGCTGTATCGAACCAGTCAGCGGCTCCTCCATCCGCGGATACTTCTCCGATGGCTGAGTCCCTCCCCCCTGCCTCCGAACCTGTGTCAGAGAGAGTTGCTCCCCAATCCTCGGGGCCATCCTTCCAAAAAGTTCCTGATCCTCCCGAGGTTCAGCCTCCACCTTCAAGCTCTCCTCAACTGCCTAATCGAACAATTTCATCCCCGGGCCAACTGCCGCCGAGGGCATCCGTTACGCCTAATCCAGTTACACCCACTCCAATAGCGCCCACTGTTTCTTCCCCGGCTGTTCAGTCTCCTGAGGACCCTGCTAACCGTTCTAGCCCAGAACCGTCACCGACAGAGGAGATACACTCTGGAAGCGGAGACGGGCAGCTGATTCCTTTAGCCATACGCCTAAATCCTCAAGGGCGCGATCTACCGGACAACTTGCCTCGCATCGCCCAGGATTCTATTCAAATCCGGCCACTGCTTGCCGGCTGTGGCTGGACGCAGCTTCCTGTCTCCACCCCAATTGTCCTCACATTGAGAGTTACGGTTGAAGCCAACGGACAGATTTCTGAAGCTGAGGTGTTACAAGGGAGTCACCAACCAGCTGTAGATAATCTCGTTAGCTGTTTAGTCAAGCAAGGTCTTCAGCTGGAGCCTGCTACATCCTCTGGATTTCCCCATCCCACCGATGCGGTCCTCTTAGAGATTCAGGCGCAGTTTTAACCTTTTTGACCTTGACGCAATTGTGCTAATCTGAGGATCGCTTAGATTAGCACAAGCCTTCTGCGGGTGTAGTTTAGTGGTAAAACCTTAGCCTTCCAAGCTAATGATGGGGGTTCGATTCCCCCCACCCGCTTAGTTATGTTGTCCGTTGCCGATCATTTACCGTTGGGGTAGTTGGTTGGTTCCTCTATGGTCTTTTATCGGATTGATATCGAAGAGGCTGGAATCCCTTGGACCTCATGGCGATAATCCAGGTAGGAAAGGGATCAAACGCTTATTGTCTCTGCCATTATCTGCTGTTTTGGCCAATGGACGGGCGATTTTCAAGTGCTCCTACCGATACCTAGGACCTCTGTAGAGCTTTGCCCCCGCTGCATGGGCACAGATGCCATCTCAAAATAGCCACAACATCAGCATGTTCTTCACACTAGGGCAATCAGCTTGCAATTCTGTGGTTCAGTTCTCAAAATATTCCCTTAAATTCATTTTTTACATGTCTTACGAGTAAAGTTGCTGTTTTGGCTAGGACATCTGGTCATCCACTCCTAGAGTAGGCCGTGTTACAGGTGAGATGATTCGAGAAGAGGCGAACTATTGCTGGGGCTGATGCAGTCTTGTGGCTAGGGTAGTTGTCTATGACGCGGCGAGCCCAAGAGAAAATGTTTTCTCTGATACAGATTGACAGCTCTAGAACTGGTGGAATCATTCTGAATTGTCTTGGGAGTAGGTTTTAGCATGATTCTTAGACAATACGACGATCTAGGTCGTTCTAGGTTCGACAGAGTCATGCTTCGCTGCTTTCTTTGAAGGATGTATCATAGTCAACTTAAGTTTTGAGCGCTCTAAAACAGAGATGGGTTGAGGTCTTAAGGGCCTTAATTGCTTTTGTCAGGAGTGTCTTGCTGTCTGAAGTGTGTTGAAGGAACGTCTGTCGAGATGTCTAGATTAATATTGCCTATGCGATCGCAGTTCGGGAGGCGGCAGAGGTCGTCTTTCTGGTCTGCGAATGTGCCTGCCTTTGATCAGGCTATCAAGGGATTTTTGGGTAAAAAGAACAACTGGGTTTGGGCTATCTGTGTGCCGCTGGTTGTTGTGCTGATTGCTGGGTGGGGTATGGCTGCCCACGCTCAGGATGAGGCCATGACGGCCGAAGATGTTCAGACCATTCTGGACAATATCTGGATTACGGTTGCGGCCGTTCTGGTCATTTTCATGAATGCCGGGTTCGGCATGCTAGAGACTGGGTTTTGTCGTCAGAAAAATGCGGTCAATATACTCACGAAGAATCTGATTGTCTTTGCCCTAGCGACCATTGCTTTCTGGGCTTTTGGGTTTTCGTTTCTGGCGGCTCCTTCCAGCGGTTTCTTGGGGTTTGGCGGATTTTTCCTGTCGGGTTCCCCTGAAACCTACGGGCTGGAAGAGGGAGTTGGTTTAACAATTTCTGTGTTTTTCCTCTTCCAGGCAGCGTTCGCAGCCACGGCGGCGACGATCGTTTCTGGTGCCGTCGCTGAACGGATCAAGTTCGTCGATTTCATTATCTTTAGCCTGTTGCTTACCGGCATTGCCTATCCCATTAGCGCTAGCTGGACTTGGAATGGCGGTGGTTGGCTAGCCGGTCTAGGGTTCTCTGACTTTGCTGGTTCAACGATTGTGCACTCTGTGGGTGGATGGTCAGCCTTGACAGGGGCGGCTTTCTTGGGCCCTCGCATGGGCAAGTATCAAGATGGACAGGTCAATGCCCTGCCCGGCCACAACATGAGCTTGGCGATGCTCGGCTGTCTGATCCTCTGGATCGGCTGGTTTGGGTTTAACCCCGGCTCCCAGCTGGCGGCTGACCTGGAAGTCCCCTACATTGCGGTGACGACCAACCTGGCGGCCTCTGCAGGCGGCATTGCTGCTACCTTCACCTCCTGGACTATCAGCGGCAAGCCCGACCTGTCCATGGTGATTAACGGCATCCTGGCCGGCCTCGTGGGCATCACCGCTGGCTGTGCAGGGGTTAGCTTCCTAGGGGCAGTGATCGTTGGCTTAGTGGCCGGCGTGCTTGTGGTGTTCTCCGTTGGTTTCTTCGACACCATCAAGATCGATGACCCGGTCGGGGCAACCTCCGTACACCTGGTCTGTGGTATCTGGGGTACCTTGGCTGTGGGCTTGTTTGATACCAGCCTGGGTCTTTTCTATGGCGGCGGCATCAGCCAGCTCGGCATTCAGATTTTGGGGATTATTGCCTACGGTGTGTTCACCGTGGTCGTGACTTCAATTTTCTGGTCCATTTTGAAAGCGACCCTGGGGATGCGAGTGACGCCGGAAGAGGAAATGAAGGGCCTCGATATTGGCGAACACGGAATGGAAGCCTACAGTGGCTTCCTCAAGGATACGAGCGACATGGGCGGTGTCTCTTAACCGTTTACCCTGCACTCTGCCTTGAAAGCTGAGTAGCTGCTAATAAACGCCCTCAACTGACCGTTGGGGGCGTTTGGTTTTGGGGGTTCTAGCCTATAGGCACCGCAGTCAGGAGGATATTGGATATTTTTACAAAGATCCCTACAGGTCTCTCATCACCTGATAGGGTGTGAGTATGGCAGTGCTCTCAAGGGCTGATCGCTTCTGGTAGCCATCGCGCCTGGATGAGGCATTCTCGTTTGAACCTTTGCATTCCATCCATGAGCAATTCCACTTCCGTTTTGGAAGAACTCCTGCAGGTGGTTCCTCATCTGAGACCCCAGCTTTATTTCAAAACTTCACTGACGGCCCTTTCCCATGCGATGGAGGATCAGGTCCTGGCTGGAATGGAGCAACCTCTACTCATTGCCAGTTTTCAGCAGGAGCGGTTTTATCGCCAGGAAGCTAATCGCTATGTCCGCATTGCCGATTTGACTGACCAGGTTTACGTGCTCTCAGCCGCGGGGACGGGGTTTGTCACCTGTTCAGACACCTACGAAACGATCGCTTTTGAGCAGGAGGACGCGCTGACTCAGGAATGGCATCTGGTGGTTTTGGCTGAGACCTACAGTGCCTGTTTAATTTGTCGAGAAAGAGCTCCGGTACCAGCAGCGTTGGGAACGACCTACAAAGGGGCAGCCTTTGAGCAGACTCGGCGGTTTGAAGGAACATGGACGCAAAATCGCTATGTGACTCAGCAGGCAGCAGACATCTTACTACGGCGGATTGAAGGCTATCGCCCGGAGCTGTCGGCCAAAATTCTCGCGGCGCGAAAGCGGTTCCTAGGGAGGGCAACTGACCCCTGTCTCTTATACACATCT
>PYEQ01000368.1 GCA_003017785.1 filamentous cyanobacterium CCP5
CTGTAGAGTCCGGTGCGGGTGCGCTGGCGATTGGTCTCTAGCTTGTCCTCCAGGTTTCTAACCTGGAGGACAAGCTAGAGACCAATCGCCAGCGCACCCGCACCGGACTCTACAGCGCCCTGCTGAAGCTGGGCTATCTCCAGCAGGCGCGGCTATTTCTTAAGGTGGTCAATACCGAATCGGTGGCCGGTTTTCTGATTCACGGTTTGCCAGAATACGGCCAGCGCTGGCTGCTGAACCGGCTGGTGGTGCAGTACCTGCCAGACAATGTGAATAGCAAGGTGGTCAAAATCAACCTCGGTCGGCTGACCCGCCAAACCAATGTGACGGCCCTGTGGCGAGAGCTGGGGGGGCAAATCCAGCCCAGGGGATATCGGCTGACGCCCCCGGAAATCGCCGAAGGGGTCTATCAGTGGTGGCTGACGCGGGATGTGATTCTAGTTTTCCATGATGTGCAGGCCATGCCCGAGTCGGCCATCAAGGAGATGATCGAGCAGTTTTGGCGACCGCTGACCCAGCGGGTCCAGGAAGCCCCGGCGGGAGAGAGCAACTATAAGCTGATCATGTTTTTGGTGGACTACGTGGGCAAATCGGAACAGTGGGATTTGCCCTTCGTGGAAAAGCTAGATGCTAGCTGGCAGCCCCAGCGACCGATTAAGACGCCGAAAATTCAGGAATTCACCGACCAAGACCTGGAGGACTGGCTAGTGAACCAGTTCAGCGATTTGCCCTCGGATCTGACCCAGGGAATTGATCAGCGGGTTGAAGAAATCCTAGACACCAGCGAGGGAGGAATCCCGGAGCTAGCTTTACGGGAGATTTGCTATCTCTGTAACATTGACTGGTATGAGGAGATGAATACATGGTTAAAGCTCTAAGCCAGCATTTGCAATACACCGGTAACAAGCAGCCCCAGCCAGGAGAAAAAGATCCGAAAACTGGCCAGAGTTTATATCCCTATCTCCCCGGTCCAGAGCTGGTGGAAGTAGTTAATTTGGCCATCTATCTGCAGCGGCCGCTGCTGCTCAAGGGCGAACCTGGCTGCGGCAAAACCCAGCTGGCTAAGGCGATCGCCTATGAGCTCAACCTCGACCTGGAAGCCTGGTACATTAAATCCACCAGCAGCGCCCGGGACGGGCTCTATACCTACGATGCGATTGGTCGCCTCCGGGATGCCCAGCTGGCCTCATCCGGGCGTCTGAGCCCAGAGAAGATCAACCAGATTGACCTGCCCCAGACCTATATCAAATGGGGGCCCATTGGTCGGGCCTTTCAGAACCGCGATCGCACCGTCGTGCTCATCGATGAAATTGACAAAGCCGACATCGACTTTCCCAATGACTTACTCCTCGAACTCGACGAAAGTCGCTTTGTGGTGGAAGAGTCGGGGGAAGAAATTTTTGCCCGGCACAAACCTATTTTGATCATCACCAGCAACGATGAGAAAGATCTGCCAGATGCCTTTCTCAGACGCTGTCTGTTTCACTATGTGCAGTTCCCCGAAAAATCCCAGCTGATTAGCATTATGGCCAGCCTGTTTCCCCAGGCTTCTAAAGCCCTGCTAGACAAATCTATCGAGCGGTTTTTGGCCCTGCGGGAGAGCATGAAGAAAAGCACCGGCGTGGTCGGCAAGCTATCCAGCACCAGCGAGTTAATTGACTGGATTACGGTGCTCAACCGCCATCCCGAGGATGAAATTTTGGCCCAGCTCGACGGTCAACTGCCCTTTCTCGGGGTGCTGCTCAAGAACTGGGAGTCCCACCAGCGTTATTTAGAATTGAATCAGGCCAAAGGATAGGGATGCAGACAGACGATCTTCCCCTGCTAGAGCTGTTTGAGAGCCTGAGAAAGTCAGGGCTACCCCTGGGAGTTGGCGAATATCGGCTGTTAATCCGGTCGCTGCAGGGGGGATTTGGGGTGGACGATCGCGAGGCTTTGGCCCGCCTGTGTCGGACTCTGTGGGTTAAATCCCCCGAGGAAGAGCACATCTTTGAGTTTCGCTTTGCAGAATTCTTTGCGGGAATCGAAACCTCGACGGCGTCAGCGGACGGGACTCCAAAGGCAGAGCCCAAGCCCAAGGGCTGGTTTCGCTGGATGCCTGCCCTTAGACCGCCCCAGTCCCTGCTTTCTGCCAGCTCCATTGGGGCCTCGATCATCGCGATCGCCCTGTTGATCTCCCTGGGACTGTATCTGCGCCAGAACCAGCCCGGGAATCTGGAGCCCGAGCCCGCTGCGCCAGTGGAGCAGCCTCGGGAAGAGCCCTCGGAGGCGATCGAAGTACCGCCGCCGGAGATCGAAAACGTCAATCCCGAGCAGCCCCTGGATGTGCCCACCGTAATGTTCTGGGGGGGCACGTTCACCTCGGCGATTTTTGTCGGAACGTTTGGGATCTGGCTGCTGCTGCAGTGGATCGAGAGTCGCCGCCGCCAGCGGCAGCCCCTGCCCCCCGATGCTAGCCCTCGCCGCGGCCCCACCCTGGCTGATATGACCCAGAGCGTCGAAGATCCGGTGGAGTTGGCCCAGACGGCGGGGAGCCTGCAGGGAGACAATAGCCATCACTCCCAATCCCGGTTTCTGAAGCCTACGGAGTTTTTCCCGATTACCCGGCGGCAGATGAAGCAGAGCTGGCGCTATCTGCGACGCCCGGTGCGAGAAGGCCCCCGCACCGAGCTGGATATCCAGGCCACGGTGGAAAAACTGGGCCGTCAGGGGTTTTTGCTGGCTCCAGTGCTGGTGCCTGGCCGGGTAAACCAGACGGAGCTACTGCTGCTGAGCGATCGCGAGGGATCGATGGTGCCCTTCCACGGCCTGCCCCAACGGTTCGTAGACACTGCCCTGCAGGCAGGGCGATTGGGAGCCACCAGCCTCTACTACTTTTACAACTGCCCGACGGATTATCTCTATAAAGATCCCTACTGCCTGGAAGCCGAATCGATTGATTTGCTGATCAACCATAAGGTGTCGAAACGCACGGTGGTGATGATTTTGAGCGATGGCGGGGCGGCTCGGGGCGGATTCAACCCCCACCGGCTGGCGGCGACCCAGGAGTTTTTAGAACGGCTCAACGGCCGCGTTCGCTATGTGGCCTGGCTCAACCCCATGCCCCAGTCCCGCTGGGCAAATACCACGGCTAGTGCGATCGCCCAGCAGGTACCAATGCTGGAAGTGAGCCGCACCGGGTTTCAGCGGGCGATCGACATTCTGCGGGGGCGCTAAGCTGATGTCAGCAAGGTTCTTGGCTAACCGATGACTACCCCATCCCTGGTTGAAGCCCCCCAACAACCAACCCATCGCCAGGTTCAAGCTTTTCTGAGTCAGTTTGGGCCGGCCCATCTGCAGTTGGCCTGCCATGCCGCTTTGCCCCTGGCGTTTACCCCCGAGCTGCTCTACGGCCTGTGGGTGAACTTCCAGGAAGACTGCCACGGAAATGAGCTGAATATCCCCTGGGTGGCGGTCTCAGACCTGCTGCTGTCCGGGCTGTGTGACGAGGTCGGCTATCAGCTCTACGAAATTAAGCGATCGCTGCGGCGGGATCTGCTGCACCGGCTGACCGCTGATCCAGCCCTTGGCCCCAGGCGTACCAAGGAACTCAGCCAGTTCCTCTCAAACTATGTGCAGGTGCAGCTGCGCAGTGAAGACCCGGATATTCGCGACTTTGCCCAGGCCCAGCAGTGGACGGCCCTGGCCTATACCGAGGCTGAGCAGGCTGCCGAAAAGCTGTTCTTAGCCCTTTCCGATGCCCATCGGCAAGAAAACCCTGACTTACTGCGCATTGCCCTGATTGTCGAAGCCCTAGAAGATCCCCTAGCGGATTTCCCCGACTTGCTGGCCTATGCCCGAGGCATGGCCCATTTCGCCAGGGGCGAACTGGATGCCGCCGAAGCCGAATTTAATGAATTTAATCGTCTGAGACTCTCAGGGGATCCCTCAAATATCAACGATATTAAGCTCTCGATTCCCCAAAAAACTGAGCGCTATACCGAGCCGATTCAGCCGCCTAAACTCAAGCTGGTCATGCCTTCGCCCTTCTGGTGGACGGCGGGGTTATTGTCGGTGGTGGCCTGGGGCAATGTGGTCTGGGTGATGCGGCCCCAGGTGGAAGAAGCGCGACGGTTTGGCATCGCCATGTCAAACCCTGATCTTGAAATTCCAGAGCTGACTCCCCCGGATGCAACGCCGCCCGATCTGGACGATTACCCGGAAGACTCGCCTGTTCCTCCGCCGATTTCTCGGCCCAACAATCCACCGGGTGCGGGCTCTACCGAACCTACCCTTGAACCGGGGAGTGACTCAAATCCGGCTGATCCCTCCCTCCCCCCGGAAGGCCTCCAGGACATTCCTCCTGAGCAAACCACTGTTCCACCTCAGCAAACAGGCCCAGGCGGTGGTCAAGCCCCCGGTCCGGGTGGTTCAGATACCCTGGCACCCGGTCCCGCCGATAATCCGCAGTCAGAAGAATCTGCTCAGGAAGTACCCCGACTAACTGGAATAGCCGCCCTACAGGAAAGGGCTGATTTATTTAATCAAGACCTAACGGCGATCAGGAGATTGCAAGAGGAAATAGCTGCAGAACTAGCCACTGTAAGGGGCCGGGTAGATGTGCTAGAAGCCAATGTGGCAGAAATGGAAGCCACAGGTGATTTAAGTGGTATTTCTGCCGAATTAGCAGAATTTCAAGATGTGCGAGAACGTTCTAGAGCGATAGAGAATACCTTGGAGACTAGTCTCCAACAAATCATCACTTTAGGTAACGAGGCTGAAGCCTTAGAAGCTGACTACATTGCCTATCTGACGGATAATGCAGGCAACCTTCAGAATCCAGGACGACTAGAAGACTTGCCTTCTCCGCAGTTTGGTCGGGATGACGTCCGTGTCACACAGCGCCTGAGTGAAGAATTTGCCGCCGAACTGGCGACCCTCCGCGGCAGACAGGATTTCCTGGAAGCAAGCCTTGCAGACCTGCAGAGCACCAGAGGCGGCGCTACTCGATAAAAAAAGGAGGCAGCATTGCTACCTCCAAGTCCGGGTGTTGAAACTGGTGAGTTTGAGAACCCGGCTTAGCCGATCGCGGCTAAACTACCAGCCAGGGCTGATACCGCAGCAGAAATGGTCGCTGTCCCGAACAGCCACCAGGCGGCGGCAGCGGCGGCATCGCGGGTTTCTTCAAACTGGTGCTGGGCCTTGAGCTTCATTTCACCAATGCGGCTTTCCACTTCCGCCTCGATCCGGTGG
>PYEQ01000369.1 GCA_003017785.1 filamentous cyanobacterium CCP5
GAGCAAACCCTCTGCTATTTGGACCAAATCCGAGCCACCGGTTCCTAACCAGCCAGCCATGATCTTTGCCAATCGGGTTGATGCCCTTAATCGCCGGTGGCGATCGCCTCCGATCACCGACCAGGTCTTGAGAACTGGTCCTGGGCATAGGCCCTCCAGGAGCACTCCAGGAATTCTACTTGCCACGCTGGGGCAATCCAGCGGGAGGTGACCATGATTACGCCAACTTTGGCGGCTACGTCGAAGCCGAGGGAGAATTTTTTCGCGCCCCTAGCGATACAGCGCTTTATCGCTAGGGAATCCCGGGGGAAGTCGCTGGCGGCCACTGGCGGAGCTTTTTTAGCCCAGATGGTCGCCTGCTTTACTCACCTGCCAGGCCGTTTGCACCCCCAGCCTGCCTACCTTGGTAAATCGCCAGCTGCCTCGCTGATAGACCATTTCCCCTTTCTCACAGTGGGGTTTGACGCCGATTAACTGCTCCACCTCTTCCGTGGTCAGCTGCCAGCCCCGGGTGCAGGCCTGCTCCAGCACGTCCAGATACCAGAGGGGATGGGGCGATCGCGTGTCCGCTAGCGCATGGGCCAGATCCTGCAGGGCCGCCGCGATCGCCTTTAGTTCTGCCGCGATCGCAGGCGGCTGGGGTTGCCGCAACCCGTTGGTCGGAGCTGAGACAGCAGGCTGGGTCCAGGGCCCAGGGCTGGCAACGGCGGTATCGGCTGTACCGGCGCTGCCAGTGGTGATATCCCAAGGATCCTCTAGCTCAGCGTCAGCCCTGACGGATTGACTCGCCCCGGCTACCGAACTCGGCGGGTCAGAACCATTGACCGCTGGTGATGCGGCAGGGGAGCTTGAGACCGGGGCTTTCTGTAGCCTGGCTGGGAAGTTATGTTCCCGGAACCACTGCTGGTTGAGCTGATGGGCTAGCCCCTCCAAATACTGAGCCGCCTGATCTTCTCCCTGGTGGATGAGCTGCTGGGCTACCTCGTGCATTTTTTGCCCCAAGCCTGGACCGATCAGGGCTTGATGGCTTGCTAGCACCTGCGCTTCAGCCCCCTCTGGACAAGACAGCAGCTTCTGGATCACGTCCAGGTAAATCTCAGATTTGTCTTCTGCCGGGGGGGTTGGCTGAATGTCCTTCAGCAAAATATGGTGCAGCTTCGCCGCCCAGTTGTGCAGAAAGGTGGCCGTTTCGCGATCGCCCTGTCGGGCCAGTTGAGCAGCCACCTCTTCCATGACCTGCAAAAGCTGTGCATCTACCAAATCCTCATGGCCTTTCAGCCGAATCCACTCCTCTCCCTGGGGACAGGTCAAGAGTTCTTGAATCAAGTTCAAATAGGCCGTAAGCCGCTGTTGTTTCATGGGACTCCTCCTGAAACGGTGTATGAATCTCCAATCCCTGTCCCCTGCCAGAACGGCGGCTCCTGGAGCTGGACCGGAGTGTAGATAACCCGCTGGGCTGCTTGAACGATTTCAGCTTAGGAAACAGACTTGAGAAAGTTATGAGGAGCGTCGCGATCGCCCCAGCTCTCTTCATAACTTCCTCAAGTTCTCTACCTAAGCTGAAGTCGAAAGTTAGCGACAGCGCCTTGAGGATGACAGCCCATGACGACCACGGTACGGCTCCAGCCGGTGACGGCCACCCTGGATGGTAACGAAGCGGTGGCCCGGGTAGCCTATGCGCTCAATGAAGTGATCGCGATTTATCCGATTACCCCCGCTTCCCCCATGGGGGAATGGGCCGATGCCTGGGCCGCCAGCGGTAAGCCCAACCTGTGGGGCACCGTCCCCGCCATTGTGGAAATGCAGAGCGAGGGAGGCGTCGCCGGAGCGGTCCACGGGGCGCTGCAAACCGGGGCACTGACCACGACGTTTACGGCTTCCCAGGGGCTGTTGCTGATGCTGCCCAACCTCTACAAGATTGCCGGGGAGCTGACCTCCAGCGTGATCCATGTGGCGGCGCGATCGGTGGCAGCTCAGGCCCTCTCGATTTTTGGCGACCACAGCGACGTGATGGCCGCCCGCAGCACCGGATTTGGCATGCTGTGCGCCGCTTCAGTCCAGGAAGCCCAGGACATGGCGGCGATCGCCACCGCGGCTTCCCTGGCCAGCCGGATTCCTTTTATTCACTTCTTTGACGGCTTTCGCACCTCCCACGAAGTGCAAAAGATTGAGCTGCTAGAGGATGAGGTGCTGCAATCGCTGATCGACGAACGGTTCATTGCCCAGCATCGGCAGCGGGCCCTTAGCCCTGACCACCCGGTGATTCGGGGTACCGCTCAGAATCCCGACGTATTTTTCCAGGCGCGGGAAGCCGTCAACCCCTACTACCCGAATGCCGTGGCCGCGATCGCCCAGGGCATGGAGACCTTTGCCCGGCTCACCGGGCGGTCCTACCAGCCCTTTGAATATTACGGCAGCTCCACTGCCGAGCGAGTCACGGTGCTGATGGGGTCCGGGTGTGAGACGGCAGCAGCGACGGTAGCCGCCCTCAATGAACAGGGGGAAAATGTCGGCATCGTGAAAGTGCGCCTTTATCGTCCCTTCGATGCTCAGCGGTTCGTGGCGACCCTACCGAAAACCGTGAAGGCGATCAGCGTCTTGGATCGCACCAAAGAGCCCGGCAGCACCGGCGAACCCCTCTATCTGGATGTGCTGGCGGCCCTGCTAGAGCAGCGGTTGACCACGGTGGATGGCCGCCTGCCGGTGGTGGTTGGGGGCCGCTATGGACTGTCTTCTAAAGAATTCACCCCGGCGATGGCCAAGGCCGTCTTCGATAACCTGCTGCTGGATGGCTTCCGGGAAAACCAGGTCGAACCGAAGAACCACTTCACCATCGGCATTGATGACGATGTCACCCACACCAGCCTGGCCTACGACCCGACCTTCTCCATCGAACCGGCGCAAACCATTCGCGCCGTGTTCTACGGGCTGGGCTCAGACGGCACCGTGGGGGCGAATAAAAACACCATTAAAATCATTGGCGAAGCCACCGACAACTACGCCCAGGGCTACTTCGTTTACGACTCCAAGAAATCCGGCTCCGTCACCATTTCCCACCTGCGGTTTGGCCCGGATCCGCTGCCGGCCCCCTATCTGATTGACCAGGCTAATTTTGTCGCCTGCCACCAGTGGATGCTGTTAGATCAGCTGGATATTCTGGCCCCAGCTATGCCAGGGGCCACATTCTTGCTGAATTCTCCCTACGCTCCGGAAGTGACCTGGCAGCAGCTGCCGGCCCGCATCCAGGCCCAGATGATTCAAAAACAGCTCAAGGTCTACGCCATCAATGGCTACCAGGTGGCTCGGCAGGCGGGCATGGGGGGCCGCATCAACACCGTGATGCAGGCCTGCTTTTTTGCCCTGTCGAAAATTTTGCCCCCGGAGGAGGCGATTGCAGCGATTCAGCGCTCCATTCGCAAAACCTACGCCAAGAAAGGCAAAGCGATCGTCCAGATGAACCTGCAGGCGGTGGATCAAACCCTGGAAAACCTCTACGAGGTCACCGTTCCTGACGCTATGCCGGAGACTGTGCCTCCCATCAAATCCTCGGTGCCCGAGGCGGCCCCCGCCTTTGTCAAACCCGTGCTGGCCCCGATGCTGCAGCGCCAGGGAGACAGCCTGCCGGTGAGCGCCCTGCCCTGCGACGGCACCTATCCCACCGGCACCGCCCGCTGGGAGAAGCGCAACATCGCCCAGACTATCCCCGTGTGGGATCCGGAAGTATGCGTCCAGTGTGGCAAGTGCGTGATGGTATGTCCCCACGCCGTGATTCGCAGCAAGGTATACCCCCCGACGGCACTGGAACAGGCTCCTGCAGGTTTCAGGTACACCGCTGCCCGGGAATGGTCGGACCAGGCGTTCACGATTCAAGTGGCTGCCGAAGACTGCACCGGCTGCGGCATCTGCGTGGATGTCTGCCCGGCCAAGAACAAATCGATGCCTCGGCTGAAGGCCATCAACATGACCCCGGTCTACCAGGCGGACTCCCAGGCCGCTGGCACCGAAACGGTCGATCTGCGGCAGCAGGAAAAACCCAACTGGGAATTCTTCCTGGGGCTGCCAAACCCCGATCGCGCCTCCCTGAATCTGCACAAAGTCAGCCAGCAGCAGCTACAAGAGCCCCTGTTTGAATTTTCCGGGGCCTGCGCGGGCTGTGGGGAAACCCCCTACCTGAAGCTACTGACCCAGCTGTTTGGCGATCGCCTGCTGGTGGCCAACGCCACGGGCTGCTCCTCTATTTATGGCGGCAACCTGCCCACCACCCCCTGGAGCCAGAATGCTGAGGGACAAGGCCCGGCCTGGTCTAACTCCCTGTTTGAAGACAACGCCGAATTTGGCCTGGGCTTCCGGGTGTCCCTGGATAAGCAGGCGGAATACGCCGCTGAACTGCTAGAGCAACTCGCCGCTGAGGAGAACCTCCACTTCGATATTTCTGCCCTGGCCGAAGGAATTCTGGCGAACCCCCAGAAGGACGAGGCCGACATCGTTGAACAGCGAGAACGGGTGGCCCATCTGAAAGGATTGCTAGAGAAGTCCCAAACCGGTATTTCCGAAACCCTCCAGGCTAAGATCCAGCGGCTCCTCTCCCTGGCCGACTCCCTGGTGAAAAAGAGCGTCTGGATCGTCGGCGGTGACGGCTGGGCCTACGACATCGGCTACGGTGGGCTAGATCACGTGCTGGCCAGCGATCGCAACGTCAACATCCTGGTGCTCGACACCGAAGTCTATTCCAACACCGGGGGGCAGCAGTCGAAAGCCACCCCCAGAGCCGCCGTCGCCAAGTTCGCCGCCGCCGGTAAAGCCACTGCCAAAAAAGACCTGGGGCTGATGGCCATGGCCTACGGCACCGCCTACGTGGCCAGCGTCGCCATGGGGGCCCGAGATGAGCACACCTTGAAAGCCTTTCTAGAAGCCGAAGCCTACAGCGGTCCCTCGCTGATCATTGCCTACAGCCACTGCATTGCCCACGGCATCGACATGGCCACCGCCATGCACCACCAGCAGGCGATCGTCGATTCGGGCCGCTGGCTGCTCTACCGCTACGACCCCCGCCGCCGCACCCAGGGCCACAATCCCCTTGTCGTCGATAGCCGCGCCCCCAAACTCCCCGTCGAAACATCCATGTACGCCGAAAACCGCTTCAAGATGCTGGCCTATAGCCACCCCGAGACGGCAAAGGCCCTGCTTCAGCAGGTGCAGCAAGACGTGCAGAGC
>PYEQ01000370.1 GCA_003017785.1 filamentous cyanobacterium CCP5
CCACGCAACTCTGGGCGGACTCCGTCGTCAATGACCCATAAAAGCCGACAGCGTTCCAGTTTGGCTTCGGGGTTACGTTTGACTGCTTGCTTAATTTGATCTAGCAAATAATCACTCCCTTCACTCCCGTCGTATGGAATCAGCAAATACTCAAATAAATTCTGGAAGCGCAGGTCTAATTCTTTCGTTGTATAGGTAGAAACTAACTGAGGCCTCAAAATCATGAGAGGGACAGGCGTTTGTTCGGCAAGGCGGGCGCTTGTGCTGCCAAATAGCTTTTCTTCTAATAAGGTTCGAGTCGGCGATCCTAAGAAGACAACCTGTGAGTTGTACTTTTTGACTAGGCGCAAAATATTGTCACTGGGGCGCCCCATCATAACTTCAATGGCGACTTCTACATGCTCAGGAACTTCTCTTAGGAGATTTTCGAAGCGCTGACGCGCCTCATTGACTTCATCAGACTCAGTCGGAGGTATTTCCCAGTCTCCTTCGACTGAAACGTGATGACAGAAAACAATCTGCTTGAATCCACCTGAGGCCAAACTTGGAACGAACTGAGCTAACCGGTAAAGGCCGTCTGTGAAGTCTGTGCACACTAGTGCTCTTTGGAACATGACTCCCCTCTAGAAACCCAAATCAATAGAATCATCTAGAGTCACCTTACCACTGCTGTTAGCATCTCACAGTCGCCGTAGGATCAGTCAGCATCCCTGGAATGGGGGCTGAAGATCTGTCTGCAGGGTGTCAACCCTACTGGGTATCAACGTATAAACATCAACTTAAACTGCGCTTTCGCTGCTGCGTTACCGGTATCAAAGACTGACTATCGTCCTGGAAGCCTTTACAGGTGGCGACCAAGACCTATGAATCTATAATTCTGGGCTGACGGTGCTGTATCAGCCGTCTATTCGAGGATTTATAAGTTGGTGGAGCTTTAAGTGTATTCGTCACCATGAATCATAAGTGCTAATGAGAGGATGACGCCCCAGCATCCCCAGCTCTCTTCTCGTCGAACAAAGCGAGAGAGGGAGGCCGCCCCTTCATTAAGCTGGCTTAAACCTGTGGATTAGGCCCAATGCCCCATTCATGACGAAGAAAGTGCTTGTACATGGTTTCGCGCATCATCATCTGTTCGTAGAGCTTGACCAAGAAGTGCTGAGCCTGCTCGTGGCTCATCTTCTCGACCTGGGTTTCGAATGATCGTAGGTTGAATTGTTGCTCAAGGGATAGCTTGGTCGGTTCATCCATGACTTTTCTCCATGTGAGAAAACAACTTGTTGGTGCCAGTGCACCAGTAGATGGCATTCAAGAAGTAGGACCGCACTGACTTTATTTAGAATTGTATCAATCGTTTGACAGATGTACACCTCCTTTGCTCTTGGTGGGGAGTATAGCAATACTTCCCTGTGATCGTCATCGGTTCCGGGTGTGTTTACAAATGTTTACCAGCGACAACTTGACAAAAAAGCTCAATGTGAACCTATTCAGGTGCCATTTTGCCTTGCAGGCGATCGCTGAGTGACATTGGCAGTCAGATGGATGGCATAGCTCGATGTCTCAATGCCCGTATCCCTTCCATAGAGAGAGCTGAGGGAGAAACGCTGATCTTCTAGCCAGGCCATGCTGATTCCCTGAAAATAGTTGGCGACAAAACTATTTAATTTATCTATCGGAAAGCTATTCAAGATTAAATTTTATTATATTTTGATTGGGACAATAATTTTGAGGATTGGGCGCCGATAGTAGGGGACCGATCCTGGTTGTCTGAGCCATGGGAAGTGGTCTCACCCCAGCCCATCCAAGGTTCTGGCATCGCTGAATCATGGTCGGTGGCTAGCCGGTTGAGAGCGGTAGAACAGCTAGCCCTGTCCAAACGGTATCCCGGCAAGGAAAGAGCCTTGCTGAGCAGTGTCAGCCATGGAGGCTGCAGGCGCAAATCTTTCTGTGCTTTGCCTACAAGATGGTTGTCTGACTATTCGGTGGTTTCAGGTAAATGGAAATTGACCACGATTACGGTAATGTTGTCGCGCCCTCCCCTCTGCTTGGCAGAGTTGACTAACGCGAGGGCGGCGGCTTCGCAGGCGCGAATTGACTTCAGATGGGACGCAATCAGATGGTCAGAGAGTTCTTCCGTGAGCCCGTCGCTGCATAGGAGCAGGCGATCGCCCGACTGTACTTCTATCGGCTGAACGTCTATTTGACTCAAGTCTTCTCGTCCGAGGCACTGGGAGAGAACGTGGCGCCAGGGATGGTTACGGGACTGGGAGGAGGTGATTTCGCCGGCCTGAATGGCCCGGGCAATCCAGGTATGGTCTTCGGTTAGTTGAGTCAGATGGTGCCCTCTAAGGTGATATAGGCGAGAGTCACCCACGTGAGCGCACCAGGGCTGTTCTTCATCCCCCCTGAACGTCAAAATGACGGCCGTCGTACCCATGTCAGCTCTTTCCGGGTGGGTTTGCTGATCTGCAAGGATAGCCTGGTTAGCCTTCAGCAGGGCCTCTCGTAGCAAGTATTCAGTGCTGACGGGCTGACGCCAGTGATGGTCTAGGTATTGATAGATAGTCTCGGTGGCTATGCGACTGGCTTCCTGACCGCCAGCGTGACCGCCCATGCCGTCTGCCACGATAAAAAAGCGCCCTTCAGGATCAATGTGATAGCTATCTTGGTTGCTGGATCGCACGAGGCCTGGATCCGTTAATCCTGAAAATAGGTGCTTGTCCATAGAACTTACGATATAGCGCTGATTAGGGGAGTCGATCAGCCCGGTTAATAGAGATCATGAGGCGGATAAAGATAAACCCTGTGGCGGCAGCTAAGGCGGCGATCGCGACGGCTAACCAGATCAGCTCAAAAATAGCTAATAGAGTCGCCGAAAGGGTAAATGCCCCAGTCAGCACAGCATAGTTATTAGCGAGGCTAGCGTTGCTCACTCGACGGAGCATGCGATCGGTTTCGATGGATCGAACTCGAACCCGAATATCACCACGCTCTAGCTTATCAAGGGTATCTTCAATGCGGCGAGGCAGCCCCAGAGCGCTAGTGCTGACTTGGGCTGCCTGGCGACTGATTTCGCCTAAGATGCTGCTGGTATCGTTTGAATTGCCAGTACTCATAAGCTTTGCTGCAAAAGGGGCTGCTGCTTCCATGAAGTTGAACTCGGGGTCCAGGCCTTTGCCTACCCCTTCTAAGGTAGAAAATGCTCGCATCACAAACGTGAAGGTAGCGGGAAACCGAAAAGGCTGGTCGTAGGCGATCGCGTAGAGATCGTCACTAATCGCATTCACAGACACCTCCTCAAAGGGTTGGTCCATGAAATTATCCAAAATGTACTGAATCGAACGGCGTACTGGGCCCATGTCATCAGCTTCGGCTAATGCTCCCAGCTCAACTAGAGACGCCATCACCAAGTCAGCATCCCGCTGGGCAACGCCCATAAAAGTCCCCATTAACCGCTTGCGGGTTAATGGCTGTACCTGGCCCATCATGCCGAAATCGTAAAAAACGAGTGCCCCATCGGTGCCGACGGCAATGTTGCCGGGATGAGGGTCCGCATGGAAGAAGCCATCGTTGAGAAGCTGATGCAGATAGGCTTTTGCGCCCAACCGAGCCAGACGTTTTCGGTCAAACCCAGCTGCCTCTAGGGCGTCATAGTGGCTGATTTTAATCCCGGGCATATACTCCAACGTCAGCACCCGGCGAGAGGCCATCCGCCAAAATACCCGGGGTACGTGCACCCAGTCTTCACCCCGAAAATTTCTCCGAAAGGTGTCAGCATTCCGCCCTTCATTGAGATAGTCAATTTCTTCCCAAAGAATCCGGCAGCACTCTTCGTAGATTCCCAGCCAGTCCCGCCCCCGTCCCCATTGGGGATGGCTTTGGAAATAGCGAGCAATGCCCTTCAGAATCGATAGATCGATTTCAAACAGCTGCTTTAAACCTGGTCGCTGTACCTTAACAACAACGTCTTCACCAGAGTGGAGCTGGGCGCGGTGAACCTGCCCTAGACTGGCAGCCGCTAGGGGAATCGGATCGAAGGTGCGATAGAGTTCGCTGATGGATTTGCCAAGGTCGGCTTCGATAATTGCTTGGACCTGCTCATAGCTAAAAGCAGGCACCCGGTCTTGTAGCTTCGAGAGTTCCTCAACATACTCGATAGGAAAAATATCGGCTCGCGTGGAAAATAGCTGACCTACCTTGATGAATGTCGGACCAAGATCCAGGAGAGTCTCTCGAATCCAAATGGCCTGGGCGCGACGCCGGGCCGCCTGCTTCTCAAGGGTCATGGAGCCACTGTAGCTCCAGGCTTTCCCGTACAGCCATCGAGCCGTCAACAGCTTGAGTACGAAGCTCCAAATATCGATGTAACGTCGCGACTTGGAATAGTGGCCCCGGTTCCAGCGATAGGCGTTTTGGCTGTAAACAGGCAGCTTTTCTTCGTTGCCGTTGGTGCTACCAAACGTCTGGGGAGTCGCTAGGCCCAGCGTGTCGAGGTCAACGGTGTTCTTCTTGATAGCACCATGATCATGCGCCGCTGGCTGAGCTAGCGGTACAGAATCTGGCTGGGCGGACTGATCGGAAACGGCAGACACTCAGGCTCCTATCTCGATGAGTAGTGTAAGCATGGGTAGTATTCACGACCCCCAAAAATCACAGTCTCGTCAAGATGACCTGTATTGCTGCAAGGCCACGCGGGTCTGGGCGATTTCGGCTCTGAGGGTATCAATCACCGCTTGTAAATCTTGGCCGCTTTCAGGTTGGGGCGAACCTGCGCTGGGGCTATGGGCAGATGCCTGGGCTTCATGGGCTTTGGCTGCTACGGTCTCGGTGAATTCGCGCAGATTTTCTCGCTGTTCAGCGTCAAACTTCCCCAGTTGACTTAACGCCTCGGTCAATGCCTGCTCAGTTTTCTCAGAAAGGGTCTCGGCGAGGGCTCGACCGAGGAAAAAGGCTTCTAATACCGAGTTGCTGCTCATAGTTGAGAAAAGTAACTTAATACGCTTCACGGAAATTATAACGTTCTCGGTTACTCTGGCCTGGCCTCGGCAGGCTGAGTCAAGCTGTCTCTATCGGAAGTCTGCGATCGCTTAGGGGCCGATTGAGGAAAATCGCCGCTGGATTCCAGCAGGGGGGGCGGTACGGCGGCTGGAGCATTGGCTGGAGCGGGCGCTACTGGTATCGCTTCTGAATTCCCCGAGGGCCGGGGTGGAG
>PYEQ01000371.1 GCA_003017785.1 filamentous cyanobacterium CCP5
GGCTGCCCTTCCGCCACCGCCAGTAGCTGGCTGATGATGTGGGCATGAATTACCACCCCGGCCTGGGTAAAGTCTAATTTTTGCTCGGCACTGTAGGGGGTGTAGAACTGGTCCTTGAGGCTGGGGGCCACAGAACCAATCAGCACAATCTTGTCCCTGATCCATTCGGGCTGGAAGCGATTTTCTAAGATTTCCTGGGCGCTAATTATCTGGGCGGGCTCGGAGCGATGGCGATAGTGCAGCAGCTGCTGATAGCCCCGGGTGTCGATGGTTTGATAGCCTCCATCCCCCGATTGCAAGACGGGAATGGGCTGGTTACCCAGCATCAGCCCGTCGGCAGTCGCAGAAATGTCTAGATTGGGGAAATAGCGCTGGACAATCCCCAGTGCAAATGAATATTGGCCGCCGCGGGCTGGCCCTACATACAGCAGACTGCGCCGCAGCACCCCGTCAGGATCGACGACAAGATCGTTAAATCCAATCCGTTCAGGGGGAATCGACGCTGGGGCCGGGACTTCATCGCCTCCGCTGGGGGCATTGCCGACGCTTCTAACCGCCACTAAATTATCCGCCGCCAGCTGCTCGGCCAGGGCCGACTGCCCCGGTAGCTGGGGACCGCTGCGATAGAGATCAAGCCCCACCACTCGGGGCTGATGGTCCTGGATGGTTTCAATCAGATCCGCAACGGTTTCGTCCGACAGGGGCCAGCCGTAGCGCTGGATGTCAGTTTCTGAAATCCCGACAATCAGGATGCGGTCATCGGGCTGATCGGGGGGGACTAGGGGACTCCGCTCAGTCCAGTGGAGCAGCTGGTCATAGGCGAAGAGTTCTAGACGCTGCCAGCCTCCCGCATACTTAATGCCGCTGATGCAGGTGGCGGTCACGATGACAGACATGACCAATGATCGATTTCGAAAGCCTGGCCAGGAGGGTTGCTCCCAACACCTCACCAACCATCTACCAAGCCTGGAGGACGACAGTTTCAAAGCAATGACTCTGGGTGACAAAAATTCAGGCCAAATAGAGGCAGATTGTAATTTCTGCTCTACCCCCTACATTGCAATTACAGGCATCGTCTCCGAGAATCCGGATGGAGTGCTTTTATGGCTGATTCTCGCCAATTTATCCTGGCTGTAGCTTATGTGATTGCCAGTGATTGCACCCAGTGGGTGCCACCCCCCCGGCGTCCATCGGGGAACTCTTCTCGATCAGAATTTACTTGGGTTGTGATTGAGGGAGGAGAAATATTTAGCAGCAGCAGTGCGATCGCGCTCAACGCCACAACTGTCGCCATCCCGCGAGGTAGAACTAATAGCTTAATCAGAAGGGTTTTGATCACAGTGACTAGTACCTTTGGCATCCAAACGGGGCGTCGAGTAATCCAGTCAGTGGACTGGAGGGGCTGGGGAGTGATGCAGGCTGAAATAGGCTTTAGTCGGTCTCAAACATTCCGTCAGCTGAACCGCTTAGGCAATCAGCCGGGCTGAAACCGTCCCTCCCATTGTTTCCAGGCAGGGTGATCGACGATACACGCCATCGAGCTATTTACGTAGGCTTTACTCAACCAACAGCCGGGCTTTAAATAGAAGCGGGTTGGGGCTGATGGTGGAGAGAGAGCAGGTCTAGGAACCTCGGCAGGGGCCATAGTAGAGGCTAAGGAAGCAGCGCATGCTTGAGTCGTGCTTGCTCAGGAATTTGCTGCCATAGCTCAGTTAAGATCAAACCAGTAACCCCACTGGCTGATGGGCATGCCAATCACCATGGCTGATATTCAAACCCTGCCAACCTTTCAAGCTGATACGTGGGTGCCAGCGACCTGGCAGCAGCATGCGGCGATCGCCACAGCTTTGCTCTCAAGCCCTGCCCGGAATCCTCTTTATAATTGACGAAGCCATAACTACTTCCTATTGAGCACCCGCACTGATGGCAGAGCCGGTTTCTATCTTTTTCTCCTATTGCAGAAAAGATGAACTGCTAATGCAGGAGCTGAAGCGGCACCTGGGCTTTTTGCAACGAAAGCGATGGATTGAGAGCTGGGATGACAGCCAAATCAAGCCAGGAGAAGAATGGGACAGCGCTATCAAGGCAAACCTGGCAAACGCTCAGATTATTCTGCTGCTGATCAGCGTTGATTTCATTGAGTCTGACTACTGCTACGCCGTTGAACTGGCAGAAGCGATCGATCGTCATCAGGCGGGTAGTGCCCTGGTGATTCCAGTGATTCTGCGAGCTTGCCTGTGGGGAGAAGTGGAAGTCGGTGGCATGGAGCTAGGGACTCTGCAGGCATTACCCAAGGATGCCAAGCCCATTGTGAGCTGGCCGAGTAAAGATGATGCTTTTACCAGCATCGCTACCGGTGTCAATCAAGAAATCAAGCGCCTTAGACAGGAGCAGGAGCAGGCCAAATACGCCGGTAGGCTAAGAGAGTATGAGCAGGAATTTGCAAGTCGGGTCGCAGCAGCCTATCCCTTGAGTCAGGCAGCGTTACATGAACTCAGCAACCTTCAGCAGCAGCTTAAATTGAAGTCTGAAGACGTGGCTCGAATTGAACAGCCGATTATAGAGACTGCCGAAGCTACCTATCAACAAGCATTAGCGGAAGCTGAACGGCAACGGCAAGCCGAAGCGGTAGAGCTAAAACGGAAACAGGCAGAGACTCAACGCCGACAGAATACAGAAAAAATTTTTGAAGATTTTTTTCAACAAGAGCAAGAGTATGAATATCTGGGTCAAGACAGTGATGACCAGGAGATCACGGACTTTGAGCAAGCACAGCAATATGACCACCCCCAAGCGGAACAGCGATTAGCAGAAGCGAAACAAAAGCAGGAGGCCGAGGACGATCTCCGCTCGGAGAAAGGGATTGACTACAGCAGGCTGCGGGATTTGCTGAAAGCAGGCCAGTGGAAAGAGGCTGACCAGGAAACCGCCGACCAAATGCTCAAAGCAATGGGTAAAGACAAGTGGTGGAATGTTGAGGCGCAAGACTTGCTGAGCTTTCCCTGTGCTGATTTGCTCACCATCGATGGTTTGTGGGTGAAGTTCAGCCAGGGGCGGTTTGGCTTGAGCGTGCAGAAGGAAATCTACGTCCAGTGTGGTGCTAAGCTAGACGGCAAATATCCAGGTAACGAAATCTGGTATAAGTTTTGCGGTAGCATCGGCTGGAGCGTGGGAGTAAGTTATATCTCTTACCCAGCTGGGACTTTTAATACGTCCGCTCAACCCGGGCATCTCCCCTTAATGGGCGGTGTTGTGTGGGGGTATTTGGGGGGTCGCAAGTTTCCTGCTCTCTTCTCTCGCATCGAAACTTGCCGAGTATAAGCGATAAGGCTTCTCGGCGATCCTAACCTTTTATTTCCAGGCTTCTGACAACGGGATTTCCCTTTCTCCCTGCGGGAGAGGCTGCGCCAACGACTCTGTTGCTTCTCTGGAGCCGCTGCGCGAACAGGGAGCGACTATGCAAAGACTTTTCTTTAACTCTGTTCGGGGAGCGATGGCAGGGACTGTCCGCTGGCTGAGCGGAGTCGTTCGCCTCGCGTCTCCCGAAGGAAGAAAGCCAGCCACCCGCCATCAATCTACATAAGCATCAGAATCATTACTGGACAAATAATTTCGATAGTGACTCTCATTCTTACAAGCCGAAAACTCGCGCAGCTGATCGCTAGCTCCCGCTATTAGCCCCTGCTTCTTCTGGCGACTCCAGCCTTGAATCTGCTTCTCTCGATTGAAAGCAGTGTCAATGCGATCGCTCCACTCACAGTAAACCAACCTAACGGGGAGTCTCTTAGCCGTATGCTTCGCCCCCATGCCATTTTGGTGCTGCCAGAGTCTTGTGTGTAAATCCCAAGTGCTGCCAGTGTAGTAGCTACCATCAGCGCATTCGAGGATATACGTGTAGGGCATAAACCGGGCTTAATTCATGAATTGAGAATGCCCTAGGCACCTCTTTAGGTAATGTTCTTTCTTCCAGTGGGGAGACGCGAACGATTCTGCTCCCTTCGACTCCGCTCAGGGAACGGAGACGCTGGCTGAGCGGAAACGCTGGCTGAGCGGAAACGCTGGCTGAGCGGAGCCGAAGCCAGCTATATCAGCTTAACGAAGCCCCATGCTCAGTCGATCGCCCCCCGCGATCGCCGACTGTCTCGCCAGATCTGCCACCTCCAGGGCATACAGACTGTCCCGGACATCCACGTAGAGAGGACTCCCCTCTGTTAGATAGTCCAGCACCCGCCGGGTATCTTCCGCAAATAGCCCCCGCCGTCCCGCCACCTCAATCGGCTCTTCTCCATCGGTGCTTACCAGCGTCCCGCGATCCCCCTCAAAGATTAGCGCCCCGCGATCGCCGTGGATCTCCAGGCTGCGGCTGCCCTGCCACAGTCCTTCCCCCTTGCCGTAGACCGTTTCCGCCAGCACCCCAGACTCAAATTGCATTTGCGCTAAACACATTCCCGTCCGGTAGCGCCCGGTGAACCCAGCAATCTCCTGACCGTCATAGCGGGCCTGACAGGTGAGGTGCCGCATCGGGCCAAGCAGGTTCGTCAGACGATGCACCCGCGACAGCGCCCCCACCAGGGAAAACCCAAATAAAGCTGGCTCATAGGTCCACTTCTCCGGGGCGGGCTGCTTGGGAGAAACGGTGCTGTAGCGGACGTAGTGGGGTCGCCCGATGCGATCCAAATGGGCCTGGGCGGTTCGGTGGAGTCCTCCTAGCAGCTCAATATGTTCTACGTGGAGCAAGAGCTGGCGTTCCTGAGCGAATGTCACCAGTCGCTTCGCCTGCGCCACATCCAGAGAGAGGGGATATTCCACCACCACATGTTTTCCGGCCTGGAGCGCCGCTGCCGCCACGTCGCCGTGCTCACTGTTGACGTGGGTGATGATCACCAGATCAATGTCTGGATGCTCGACGATCGCCTGCCAGCTAGGTAGTGCCGTGCCGCCAAACTCGGACGCGAATGCTGCGGCAGACTCCAGGGTGCGGCTGGCTACTGCCGTAAGCTGGGCGCGATCGCTGGTGGTGATTGCCTGCGATCGCAACCGAGCCACAAACCCTGTACCAATCAGTCCTACGGTAATCAAAACGCCTTGGCTATTTCTTATCAAGAGTTTTCTATCTTTCTACGGCTTAAAAACCTATCCATTGACAGAGGATGACCCGCTTCAAAAACAAGGAAATTCTATATAAGAAAAG
>PYEQ01000017.1 GCA_003017785.1 filamentous cyanobacterium CCP5
AATTAAGAGTAGGAAAGAGACGATATATAGGGAACTTAATTTGAACTAAACAGGCTGCAAAGATCCCTCATTGTTCTCTGTATCTAAGAGCATCCAGCTTTCGACAAAATAGCCAACTCGCGGGTTGATCATTGGGATCGGCATAGCGCAGACTTCACATTGCATTTATGGAGGCCGTATTCCAACGAACACCCGAGATTGGGAGACGACGCCAAATCTGTTTGACAGCTGACTCTACCGCTCCTGAGCCAATAGAACAGAGTTGCTGGGCTGCGTAGACCCCATAATTAACGATGCGAGCTTAGTGAGCGCTCAAACAGGCTCCAAAATTGCGGGCTTGTTTGCGCCGACAGTCGGTGAAGAGACCCTTGAACGACTCTAGTTCGACTTGCCATAGCAGCGTTTCCGTCAAGGGGGAAATCAGAATCAACTGACTCCTTTTGTAAAATAATTCCTTAATTTACTGGGCCACAGAGATATCCTTTTCGCCAAGAGCGAGTTCATCTAAAACCGTTTATCAGAAGACAAATAGCACTGTCTATGGCTACTATCCTCGCCATATCATTCAGATTAAAATTTTAAGGCCGTGCCCCTGCTATTTCATTGACTAAGTATCGCCCATAAACAGCAAAACTTCCGCTTATTGCTAGTATATAGTTATAGAATTTAAAGTGGAAGGCTAAATATGAAGATCGCAAGTGAGGATAATAATAAAGAGTAGAATAGATGCTGTTTCTTAGATTAATCACCAATATGATTTAGCAATAATCCATTCTTGAATATACTTTTGAGAGAAAATACATATGAGAAAAATCATCTTGAGTAGTCTAACCATCCTGGTAATGTCTACCGCAGGCGGCTGTCAGGCATCTGGATACCCCTCCCTAGAAGTATTAATACCTCTTTACATCTATCCTTCTCACTACAATCCAGAAACCTATGTTTGGCCAACTGTTGCCGCGGCCCAGGGACAGGTTGATATCACGGCTATTATTAATCCAAATAATGGTCCCAATGGCGGAGCTCCTAATCGCGATTATGTACAAGGCATGCAAATCTTAAAGGCCGCCGGTGTGGAGATGATGGGCTACGTTTCAACCCGCTATGGTGAACGACCCATAGCTGAGGTCAAGGCAGAGATTGATATTTACGCGTCTTTCTATCCGGTCAGTGGTATTTTTCTAGACGAAGCCGCTACCAGTATCGATAAAATCGAATACTATCAACAGCTTTATCAACACATTCGTACCCATTTCCCACTACAGCAAACGATTCTCAACCATGGAACGTCCCCAGACCCAGCGTATCTAAGTCAATCTACGGGAGATACCTTCGTGATTTTTGAGAATGATGCTTTCGCTTGGCGAACTCATCCGTTCCCAACCTATCTGACAGAAGCTAATACCAAACAGTTCGCCGCGATGGTTCATACTTGTTCTAATATTGAAGCCATGCGGGAAATCATTGCCCAAGCCAGAAATCATAATATTGGATATGTCTTTGTTACTGATGATCGCATGGATGGTGGAGATCAAAATCCTTGGAACCAGCTACCGTCCTATTGGGGCGAAGAGATAGACGTAATTCGCTCGCTAAATGTAACCTTAAACGAACCACCTCAGTAATCTGTGGTGATTTTCTAGTGAGAAATTATTATATTATTTCCTTATAGGCACAAAGTTTGAACAGAAATTCTCGGTGCCGAGTATTTCTTCATCAAAAATCTCTAATGTGCTCCTTCTGCCAAACCCTTAAAGTGGTACACTCGCAGCACTTCATCTTCAAAATAGATGTCACTGTCGAGATGGTTTTTCCGATATTGCTCACACAGTTTCAGTGCCTCAAATTCTAGGCTGGCTCTACCTGCCAACAGTCGATAGTTGCGGTAAACCGGATCAAACGCCGACATGCCTGAAACGATTGAGGGCTCCACCTCAAAGGTTTGAAAAGGATGTTTTTCAACAAAGACAAATAGATCCGGCACATGAATCGGAAACGTGAACCCGGGTTTCTCAATGTCTCGACCGTACTGTTCTACAAAGTTTGCGAGATCTTCGTACCACCCGTCTCCGCTGGTTTCTACAAATTGTTCAAAGGGGGCAACCACCATCCATCGCTTGCTAGAGTAGCGATGATTTAATTGAATGGCAGTGCGGGCAGTGATGTCATGCTCTAAATAGGCACTGGCACTATCAATGGGTAGCGCAAAGTTGGCAGTTAGCGCGAAAGCAACGATCAGGCTGATGGTTTCGATGGCAGATCTTTGTCGGAACGACTGGATGCCATCGTGCATTAATGCAAACAGGCCGCCGATAAGCAGGCTCAAACCAACCGGCAGGGTCAGAAAAAAACTTTGCCCGCAGGGAAACTCAGGATAAAATGCCGCCAGCCCAGCTAGAGTTAACCAACTGCCCCCAATCAGCGCCAACCCCAGCCGAATGTGGAGCAGAATAGCGAAGCTACCCAATAGCTGTAGAGGTAGCATATCCGGTGCGGTCAGGGCCACTAAGGCGACGCTACACAGTAGGTTCACCGAAGCAGAGCGCCGATATTGCCGGGTCTTTAAAGGAATGAGCGATATCCAGGACAGGAGCAGACAAAGGGCCGCAATCTCTGGAGTGCCGGGGGACCACTGGCGGACTAATCCTTGGTTGATTTGGGAGATCAAGGGATATACCAGCGTTTGAACAACATCCGGTGCAGCTGTTGGGGGAGGTAGGGACCAGGTAAAGCAGTAAGCTCCCAAACTAAAAGCTGCAGCTAGGGCGGCTCCCCTTTGCCAGGTAAGCATCCAGGTCATTTGGCCGACTACCCCGACCAGCAGTAAACTGACCAGTGGGCCTAAAAATCTCAGCACCTGCATAGGGTCTATGGCGCTAATCATAGAGAGCACGGCGGCGAGGGAGGCATATAGGGGAAAAGAAGGGGTCGGCCAGTCGCCAACCATGATTTGCCGCGTTGCTAGGAGAGTTTGGTAGTATTCAGCCTGGGCAAACCGCAGCTCTAGCAGGGGATGCCCATACCGAACTAAGAGGGAAAAGCTGAGGATAACTATCAGCCCAAAAAACAGATAGACCGTTGACGGACGGCGACGAACAATTAACGGCTCAATACAGTGCCGCTGCAATCGAGAGGCGATCGCACTTCCCAATTGCCCCCAGTTCAGGCCCTGATCCAGGACATCAAACAAGCTGAAAAAGCAGCTCTCGTAGAGCGATCGCAGAGTTTTCCAGATTTGATTCCCGACCCGGCTGTACCAGATGGCAAACAGACAACCCGTATAGCCCAGCACCAGGGTTAACCAGTTAAAAATTCCTATGGGGACCAGTAGGGATATCCCTATAGGAATTCCCAGGAGGGTGCGAGCCAGGCTACCGGTGAGTAAGGCCAGCGACAGGGGCCGGTTTGGGAAAAAGTAGCTCCGTTTAGGGAGCCAGTACAGCAAGAAAAAGGCGCAAAAGGTTACCCAAAGCGCAATTGTGCCATCAATTAACAACGTCACAAACTTCAGCACGGTCAATGTCTCACTTTGCAATGGGTAGATATCATAGGGAACCATCTCCAGAATCAATGTCCGTTTGGCTAGAAGGGAAGGTGAGGCGATCTAGCTCCCGAGAGGGGCTTGCAAATAGCCGCAGAGACAGCTGCTGAAGTTGAGCTTCTGAAAAAGCAGGGGCTTTGCTCCCGGTAGTAATTCCTGGATTCATAAATTTAAACTGGTCAGACAGCACCTGCTGATACTGCTCTAGCCCAGTCGTATTAGTAGGAGAAAGGTATTCCACACTAAAAATTGGAATTTGCCACCAGGCGTAGTGCAGATAGTTTTCTGCGGTAAATTTGAAGTCATCAATTCGAGTATCTTGGGCAGGTATAAGGCTGATGAAGGGATTATCTTCCGCCTGATTTCCCTTAAAGAAAAAGTCTTCTACCCCCAGACCGTCGATGGATCCGAAGTAAGCGGCCTCAATTTCATCCTGGCTAAGGCGGCCGTTCTGGTCATTATCGAGCTGATTGAGAAGACGCTCACCCGGGTCAGGGCGGCTGTTTTGATTCAGGTCCAAAAATAGGTTTCCATTTTGGCGTCCAATCAACAAATCGGTCGAGTCGAGGTGCTGATCGCCGTTGTCATCCAGCTCATCGAGAGCATCTTGAAAGATCGCTTCGCCGTTTTGAACGAATATCAGAAAATCCGCTTTGTAGGCCTTAGCCCAGCGAGAGATATCCTGAATCAGCAGCACCATGTCTAGTGCTGCTGAAGACCGGGTACTATCGCCTTTAGCATTAAACTGCTGGTAAGCGTCAATATCATCCAGATACACCCCATCAAAACCGGTATTCAGAATCCTTGATAGGTAATTTTCTGGGTGTTGATTAGTCTGCATCCAGTTTGGCAAGGGCGAGTCTCCAAACAGGGTTGCCTGCCAGGGGGGCTGCCAGTAGTGCAGGTAAAACGTCCCTGGAAAATCGGAATTTTCGGTAGTAGATAGCTGGCGGCCTTCGGGATGACTGAAGGGATCCTGGTCTCCAGAATTTTGATCATAGAATCGATCAGTATCTGCCGTACCAATAGCCATGTAGCTTAATACCAATTTGCCCGACCGTTGCAGATTGGCGATTTCGGCTTGAGAGAACTCTCCCCCCTCGCTGCCATCTCGGGAGTAATCGATAACAGCCAAATCTGCCGGATAGGCCGCCAGGGGCTGTAAATTCAGCGAGCCACCGTTAACCCCCTGTAGTTGGTAAACCCAATTACGCACCGAAGCAAGCTTTGCTGCACTAGGGGAGTTCCCAGAGTCGTCTCTCTGGGCAATGGCTTGGATTGGCGTTGGTTTTCTAGAGAGCAGGAAGTTCAACGCCAGAACCATAGCTAAAACCCCCATCAGTGCGAGGGATTTACCCCATAACCGGGTCAATGGTCGGTTCGCCTGTGACATCACCCTATCCTCCATTAACACTGGTGCAATGGGGCAGGCTGTAAAACTTGAAGCAGAAGACGAGCCAGCCGCTGGGGATGGTGCCGAATCCCCATCCCCTGGCCTGAACCTTCGTCAGAGATGTTGCCCGTAATCAAGTCGCAACCCAGACGCGTAATGGCGTTGCGGTCTAAAACCACCGGGTAGGAGTGGCTCTGGGCATAGTGATTCAGGGTTTGGGGTAACAGCTGACCCTGATGTACCAGAACCTTGTCAAATAGCCGTTGACCACACACTCGGTCCAGGGCCAGTAGATGATCGGTCACACTGTAGGCCGTGGTCTCCCCAGGCTGGGTCATAATGTTGCAGACGTAAATGCGGGGAACAGTGGCCTTCGCGATCGCATCCCGAATTTCGGGCACCAGCAGGTTTGGCATGATGCTGGTATAGAGGCTACCCGGTCCCAACACAATTAAGTCAGCCTCTTGAATAGCCCTAAGCGCCGCAGGCAGAGCTAGGGGCGCTTGGGGCACACAGCCGATGCGACTGATTTGGCCACCAGCTGCTGCAATGGCAGATTCTCCCTGAATTCGGCGACCATCGGTCAGCTCGGCCCACAGATGCATATCGCTCAGGGTTGCCGGGAGCACCTGCCCCCGAGTAGCCAATACCCTGGAACTGGCCATCACCGCCTGTTCCATATCTCCCGTAATGTGGGCCATGGCCATGAGCAACAAATTACCTAAACTATGCCCTACCAGCCCGTCCCCGGTTTGAAACCGATATTGAAATAACTGGGTTAACAGCTGTTCTTCCTCAGCCAAGGCCGCCAGGCAGTTGCGCAAATCTCCCGGTGGTTGAATCCCAAAAGTCTGTCGCAACCGGCCTGATGAACCCCCATCATCTGCCACTGTGACAATGGCGGTAATGTGATCACTATATTCCTTCAAGCCTTTCAGCAGGCTTGAGAGGCCGGTACCACCACCGATGGCCACAATCTTAGGGCCATGACCAGGATCTGGTGGGGATTTTAGTGGGGCTATCGGTGAGACCTGACGATAGAAACTAGGCAGAAACGAGGATGCTAAAACCCGCTGTCGTTCGCCCGTAGCCATTAATGCCAGTCCCATCACCATGAGCAGCACGCCGGACCCCATAGCGGGCAAATTTGTCATCACCTGGGTCATCAGCTGCTCTGTCCATTCCAGCAGCTGATGGATGGTCAACCCTCCAGACCAAACCACCGCCCCCAAAACCATCTCAGCCGTTCCTAAACAGCTGATCAACCACCAGCGATGACCTAAAAGCCAGTGGAACAGCCCGGTTTGCCAAGGGCTGATGGCTCTAGTTTGAAGCACTAACTTCGTTGGCCAGGACAGCCGCTGGGCAAGGTTTAGGAGCCAGAGGTTATTTTCTCTTATGGCTACCATTTGAAACCTTTAAATTCTACAAATCCGATGTTGCTGGGCTTATCCTCCTTCTCCGTCATGACTATACAGAGAGAAGGGTTTGGGGTTGTTCGACTAAATATCGTTGGGCCGTTTGGCTTAATTCTTCAGCCCAATAGCTCACTAGGCTGGGGCATTCTGCTTCAACCATGATGCGTAGAAACGGTTCCGTGCCAGAGGCCCGGACCAGAACCCGACCCTGATTTCCCATCGCCTCTATCGCTTTAGCGACAGAATTTTGGAGCGCCTCACAGGACTGCCAATTTACCCGTCGGATAGAATCCTCTATCCGCACATTCTTCAGCAGCTGGGGATAGGGCCGAAAACTCTGGTCCCGCAGTTCAGCCAGGGTCTGACCCGACCGTTGCACCAGGGCGGCTAAATGCAGAGCCGTTAACACCCCATCCCCTGACAGACTGAAGCGGTGACAGAGAATATGCCCAGACTGTTCTCCCCCCAGCACGATTCCCTGGATCATCATTTCAGTATGTACATGCTGATCACCGACAGGGGTACGGGTTAACGTGCCTCCCAGATTCACCCATGCCCGTTCAAAGCCAAGATTCGCCATTACCGTCGAAACCAGGTTCTTCCCAGGCAGTTGGTTCATGGCCTGGAGGTGCTGTCCCCACAGGTAAAGAATGTAGTCTCCATCGACGCTGCGGCCATGGGAATCTACCGCAATGACCCGGTCGGCATCACCATCAAAGGCAAATCCCAGATCTGCTCGATGCAGTTGAACCGCCTGGGCCAGCGCATCCAGGTGGGTTGATCCACAGTGCACATTAATACGATCGCCATCCGGCTGCTCATGCAGAGAAATTACCTCGGCCCCCAACGCTGTGAATACGGTTGGCGCGGTGTAGACGGCCGCTCCCCAAGCCAAATCCAGGACAACTCGCAGACCGTGCAAATCGACGTCGGCTAGAGGGGTTAGCAACGATGCCACATACTGGTTGATCAGCTCTGAACGCCAAATACTTTGGCCCGACATATTAGGGTCAGCAGCAGTACTAATCTCCCCCTGCTGACCGCGAATACTGTTTTCAATTTGATCTTGGAGCTTGGCTTCTAGCTTCATGCCATCAGCCCCAAAAACTTTAATGCCGTTATCTTCTGGAGGATTATGGCTAGCCGACACCATAATTCCCCCGATTGCCTCAGAATGTCGGGTCAAATAAGCTACCGCCGGAGTCGGACAAAGTCCCACTTGCCACACATCAATTCCGGCTTTCGATAACCCTGCGGCTAGTCCAGCCACCAACATATGCCCAGAATTTCGGGAATCTTGCCCTAAGATGACAGGCCCGGATTGAGCCGACTGGGATTGTAAAACCTGGCCAAACCAGAAACCAACATGATAGGCCAAACGGCTATTTAAGAAAGGGCCGACTCGATTCCGAATTCCATCGGTACCAAATAGCTTACTGCCTGGCAAGGTTAGCGGATCCCAAAAGCTATTAAGAGACTGTATGCGAAAATTTGATAGACTTTTCCCCTTGGGAGATTTCATGCGTGTACTCCTAATGATTGAAATGGCTGGCCGTATACGTATAGAAGTCTTTTGCTGGGCTGCTACTAAATTAAGGCTTGCTGACAGTACCCACCCTACAGCGAACTGATCTTTCGCTGATTCTCATGAGGTCAGTTCAGCACCATTAGTTCCTAACGGACTACACTAACTACAGAAGCATGGCGGATATCTTCTAACTTTTGTTTATAAGGTAAAAGTTCGACAAAATTAAAGCACTTATCTGGGAGATCATCTTGTTCTCTTAAAATTGCTTTCTCGCGCTCTAAACACTTACTTTCCCAGTTCAAGGCTGTACCTAGCATGATGTCTAAGTCTTCGTATTGGGGCTGCCAACCTAATAGCTGACGGATCCGTTCGCCGCTAGCCACCACACAGGCTGGATCCCCAGCACGCCGCTGCAGTTCAAATACCTGGAAATCTACACCAGAAAGTTGCTTGACCCGATTTAGCACCTGGCGAACGCTATAGCCGCGACCATATCCACAGTTAAGGATCTGACTTTCACCGCCCTGCTCCAGGTAGCGCAAGGCATCAATATGGGCTCTAGCCAGATCTTCAACATGAATAAAGTCTCGAATACCAGTACCATCTGGAGTCGGAAAATCCGTACCAAAAATGCCCACAGACTCACGAATACCCAGGGCTGCATCACAGGCCACCTTGATTAAATGAGTGGCCTTACCCGAAGATTGACCAAGACGACCGCTTAAGTCAGCTCCAGCAACGTTAAAGTAACGTAGGATAATGTGTTTTAGTCCAGAGGCCGAACTGTAGTCCTGAATAATCCGTTCACTCATCAGCTTTGAACATCCATAGGGATTGATCGGGCTGGTGGGAGACTGCTCCCTGACAGGATTTTCCTGGGGCTCCCCATAAACGGCGGCAGTACTAGAGAACACAAATTTTTGCACTCCGAAAGCCTGACAGCAGCTCAGCAGATTCAACGTATTTCTAGTGTTATTGGAATAATATTGCAGTGGATTTGAGATTGAATCAGGCACTGAAATGCTGGCGGCAAAATGAAGCACAGCATCAAATTGGTGTTTGTAAAAAACCTGCTGTAGTTGTTCTAAATTGCCCAGGTCACCAACAATAAGCCGACCCTGCAGGACAGCCAAAGGACTGCCCGTAGAAAGATTATCGAAGACGACTACGTCATATCCTGCCTCGCCAAGCTGACGCACCGTATGGGAGCCAATATAACCGGCACCACCGGTAACTAAAACTTGTTTTTTCATGGTTCTAAACCTTAAATACCAGTATCTGATCGAAATATGCTTTCCGATTCACCAATATCTCCGTGACCCATGACCACCCTAGTTGCAATTCGGGGATGAGTCGCACTTCCGTTAGCAGCAGAGGTTGTGCACACCAATCAACCAGGCTGGCTGGTGTTGCTATACAACCTTGTTCTTAATGCTGTTTAGCCTAAGAAAGACTAGCGAGTATTTGTGGTAGCCAATTCTGGTTTGAGGGACCTGCCTTTGTTTATCTCTGTAGCCAATGGTGCCTTAGGGGGGTTGGCCTTGGCAGATAATGCTGAATAATTGGCGATTGGAACGCATCCGCTTCACTGGGACTATCGAAGGATATATTTGACACCTGGGAAGATCAAATATATCCGCACAAACGCCCACATATCGATTAAGCGTAATCGATAGCTTTTATGCAACTTTACTGGAAGCCCTTAACTAACCCTTTAAGTTATGCCTGTGAAGCCATGCCAAACTTGAAGCTTCTATGAACCGGATTAGTACTCCTCAGGATTGTTGCTTAGAATATTGGTGCAGAGCGGAGGTCGTGCGAGCCCTAAGCTACTGTTAACGCTTCACAGTTGAAAGGGCGGATTTGTCCCTACCGCTTGCCCCCTATACTGCCCCACTTAGCCAGTAACTCCACTTCAAGAGGCATTGTCTACAGGGCTAGCTTATCTAAAGTCTTTTTGATTAACTATGCATACTCAAAATAGTTTAGAAGTATCGTCCAGTCTGGACGATACTTCACCGGTTGCTCCTGCTAGAAGCTCGGCCCAAAGTCGAAACGGACTTCAGCTTTGGTGGGCCATCGCCCTGGCGATAGGGCTAACCGCTGGCACATACGGAGTTAGAAAGTACTTACGGCAGCCCATCCCCTACCTCAACCAGGCTGAGCAAAGATCCCTGCTGGCAGAAACTGAATTTACAGGAACGATTCAGCCGGCCAAGGAGTTTAAGATTGCAGCCCCTACCTCTGCAATTGTTCACCAGATTCTAGTGGAGCAGGGGGATCAGGTTGCCGTTGGTCAGCCATTAATCATTTTGGAGAATCTTGATTTAAGACAGGATTTTGACCAGGCCGAGCAGCAGCAGGACATGGCGGAACAGCAGGTACAGCAGCTGCAACGGCAAATTGCCAGCTTTCGTCAGGTGGCAGACCTCAATGCCCAAATGGGCCAGGCTGAGGATCACTTATCTACCGCCCAGCTTGAATCGCAGCAAGTGCCATTGCCCCAACGGCAAGACTCTATCGAGCGAGCTCAGGCTACTTATGACTTGGCCCAGGCTCAATTCAATCGAATGTCTAGCCTTTACGAAGCAGGAGCCCTGTCGAAGGCTGACCTTGACCGGTATGGAGCCGATCTTCAAGTCGCCACTGCCGACTTGAAAAGTGCTAGGCAGGCGAAGCAGATCTCCCAGGAGGTGTTAGATCAACAGCAAAACCAGTCTGCTGTTCGCCAGGAGCTAGCAGTAGCCCAACAGAATCAGCTGCTAGTCGAGTTGGAAGGCCAGCTGAAGGCAGCCAAGTTGCAATACGACCAGTGGACTAGCCGTTTGGCGAAGCTAGAGCAGCAGTGGGGCCGCTATGCCGGTGAAACTTACGAAGCTGGACAAATGATCATTCGGGCGACTGAGACTGGGGTGATCATAAATTTGCCTACCACTGCGGGAGATCAAATTTTTGCCGGAACATCGTTAGTGGAAATTGCCCAACTTGATGTGCTGAATGCGGTGGTTCCTGTGGATGCTCGTTTAATCAATGCTCTGCGTTTAAATCAAAAGGCAGTTGTTGATTTAGGGGCAGGAGCGCAGGTTCATAGTTTTGAGGCCAAGGTGTTTTCGATACAGCCTATTCCCGGCGAAGATTTAGCCCATCAGGTGAAAGTTCAGTTTCAAAACCCTGACCACTATCTTTTAGTCAAACAACCCGCTAAGGTACATTTTGTAACTGAGTAACCCGAGAATGACCCGACTCAGCGTACTTCTGACAACCGAAGGTACTTACCCCTTCCATAAAGGGGGAGTAAGTACCTGGTGCCATGTGCTTACTCAAAATCTCCCGGAAATTGACTTCAAGATTCTGGCGGTTGTAGCTAATCCTTATTTACCCCAGCGATATGAATTGTCTGATAACGTCCGAGGGCTTATTAAAGTGCCCCTGTGGGGCACTGAAGATCCGATTGAATTTACTTGGCGTTTTCCTTTTTCCAGGGCCATTAGGAGTAAGATGGCAACGACGGAAGAAACTATTCAACATCGATTTTTACCCCTCTTAGAGTCGTTTTTGCGGGCTGTTCTGTTTGCCAGTTCGGATATTGAAGCATTAGGGCAAACTCTGCTAGCTATGCATCAATACTTTTTGCACTATGACTATCAGCGGACTTGGCTATCCCAGGCGGTATGGCAGGCGTTCAAGGGCATTACTCTGGGGCCCTGGCAGCAAGACTATGGTTTAGATGATATCACCCTGGCTGAATTAACGGATGTTTTGCGTCTGCTGTATCGGTTGTTAATTCCCATTCATCAGCCGATTCCTAAAGTGGATATTGTACATTCCTCGGCAGCGGCCTTTTGTGGTTTGCCCGGTGTTCTGGCCAAGCTGCAGAACAATACCCCCTATCTATTAACCGAACACGGAATTAATATTCGAGAACAGTACCTTAACCTTAACCGGAGTATTCTATCAGGCTTTGCTAGATTATTTTTATATCGGCTGATGGCAGCTGTAGTGAAACTGAATTTTTACTTTGCCGATCAGGTTTCTCCTGTTTGCGAGTTTAATGCCCGATGGGAGCGCTGGTGGGGAGTAGAACCTGAAAGAATTAATGTTGTTTATAACGGGGCTGATCCAAAGAAATTTCGTCCGACGTCCCCAATGGAGAAAGATCATCCCATCGTGATGAATATGGGGCTGATTTTTCCCCTAAAGGGACAGCTGGATTTGGTTGAAGCGGCGGCCATTGTACGCGATCGCATCCCCAACGTAGAGTTTCGCTTCTACGGGCGACCGTCCGACGAGGAGTACTTTGCAGAATGCCAGAAACGAGTCCAGCAGCATCAATTAGAACCCAATATTAACTGGGCGGGTTTTACCAGTGAACCCTGGCGCGCCTATAGCGAGGCAGATGTTGTAGCGATGTCCAGTATTTCGGAGGGGTTTCCCTTCGCGGTCATTGAGGCCATGCTATCGGGAGCCACTATTGTTTCTACTGATGTTGGTGGGGTCCGGGAAGCAATTGCCGACACCGGCCTGCTAGTCAGGTCTAGTCGTCCCGCTGAAATGGCTGAAGCCATTTTGCGGCTGTTAGAAATGCCTGCGGCAGAACGATCTCAGTACGGTCAAAAGGCCCTTGAACGGTCCCGTCGATTATTCACCCAGCAAACTCTGCTGGACGCCCATCGGAATATTTATAGCGCGCTATCTCAGCCCCGTCAAAGACTACCTTTGCCCATGCCGCTGTCCCTGTCTGCGGCTTTCATCCCTTCTTATGCAGGTCAATGAAAACAATTGAAGATCCTTCTTTAAGAGTATTAGCCGCCAAAGTAGAGGACATCGCCCCCCATCTCGTGGACTGCTGGCAGGCTACGGCCATTGTTGAGTCTCTGGGCTATACCGATCATGTCATTCAGATGGAATTTGGCTTTCCCGATGCCCTGGCCCTAGGGCGCTTCATCTATGAGCACCATACTCCCCAAAAACCATCAATACCTCAGAGCAGGTCTCTGGACTGGAACCAGAAACTTTGGGCGGAGCTGAAGACTTTCTTGACGGAATTTTCCAGAAGCTTTATCTACGCTCTGCCGCTGCTGATTGTTCTCCTGCTTGGGTACTTACCCTCAGTCCAAGAGGCTGAATGGCTGCCCCTTGATCTGGCCGCACTCGTGACCCTAACTACGATTTGCAGCATGATCGCCAGTGGCGGCTTTGTACAGGCCATTAATCGGCGGGGGCAATTTTATCAGCAGTTGGGGGAACCGGTCTATGCCCGTCGCATCTGTCTCAGGCTGCTGGAGGTTGGAGTGCTGACAAATACTATTCTCAGTCTACTGGGAACCTGGTTTGGCTTTTATCGAAATTTATTTCCAGACAACTATCTGATTCTGGCCAATATCTACTACATCGCCCTCAGTACCCTGTGGATGCTCTTCGCCATTCTTTCGGTCTTTTTTGTCAGGGGAACTATGCTAGCCCTGGTGGGACTGGCCAGCCTTTTCTCGGTGCTCAGGCTAGGGATTGGCTTCGGTGGGGTAGAAGCCCAGTTGATCGCGATGGTGCTTACGCTTTTGGCTGTTGCTGTTGTTCTTTTTATCGACTTTAGAAAGCACCTAGCTCATGATGAGAACCCAGATAGCGCTGCCATGCCGTCCCTGGGGGCTCAGGTCTATATTCTGCTCCCGTACTTCTGCTATGGAGTAGCTTATTTCAGCTTCATCTTTTTAGATCGGGTGATTGCTGGCTCAGCTCTCAAACCTGAACTAGGCCTACTGTTTGCCATTGACTCTGAATATCAGAGGAGCTTAGATTTAGCGTTGCTAGTATTCCTTTTTCTCATGCCTTTTATGGAATATCTAAGCTATATCTTTGTTCAATATTGGTACAAGTCCTCTAAGTATCTAAGCATCAACAGGTTAGGGAGGTTCTCCAAGCGGCTGCGGGACTATTATCAAGTTCTGATTAGCACTACGGTGGGACTATCCGCTGGACTAACAATTTTCGTCGTGATTGTTCTGGCACCCATTAGCTGGGGTAGTTTGGGGTTTTATAAGATAATTTTAGGTAGTGTAAGCTATCTACTTTTCTCTATCGGCCTGCTCAACTCCACTATTTTCTTTAACCTCAATATGCCCTTTCGAGTGCTTCGATGCATTTTGCCAGGTTTAGGCGTAAATCTTGGCTTGGGGTATCTATTAGCTAATCTGATGAACGCTGATTACGCCATATGTGGCTTACTGGCAGGCTCAGTTGTCTTCATGATGCTTTCTCTCCGGGGTCTCTTTCATATTATCCAGGATCCGGATTACGCTTATTACTCGGGGGGTTACTAATAATGGATTTTACTACCTACAAATCTTTGATGAGCAGGTTGTTGGGATCTGGTATTTATTAAAATTCGCTCAAAAAAGATCTATTAAAAAGCGTCAGACTTGATGGAAACTTTAATCAATATGTTCGTTTTAATACTACGATGTTTATTGTTGACACCTGAGCGACAGCCTTGATGAGAGGAAGGATCCACTTGGATTTATCCCAGGCGATCACTCCCTTTCATTGACGTTGCGGAAGGCCTTTGTCCTCAGGCATGTGATGCCGAATTCTGATTCAAGTTGCCTTTATCCAGATTGAGTGGCGAAGATTTTGTCTCAGCAAATTCCGCGGGATTTGTACTCAAGCATTCGTAGATTTCCGAATAAGTAGATCCTTTTGGATTCCAAGATTCATCTCGATATAAGCTTTCCGCTGCGAGATCATGGCTGTTAACAAAAGCAGTCTGACCATCGCATCTACTTGTTATCTTAGGGACTTTTGATACGTCATTAATTCATTTTCTCATTCGGTTACTATTATGTTCAATGCAATAACACCCTTCGCTTTTCCTTTAGTAAATGCATTGCTTGACGATGTATTTGCAGAGCTAGCATCGTTTCTTGACGATCAAGATTTTGCCACCAAGCTGAGTTTGGTGTTTGGGGATCTATCCGCTGTTGAAGTGAACCTGGCTAGAACCGTTATCCAGTCTTTGGTTGATCGGGAGTCTAGCCTGACTATCGAAGTACAGGCGACCACTTTCTTGCGGGGAGCTAATGCTGCTTTTGATCGCCTTAACAATCGGATCTATCTATCAGATGACTTCCTGAGCGCCTGGCTACGGGGAGCAGCTAATCTAAAGGCAGTTTTACTGGAGGAAATCGGCCATTATATTGATACCCAAATCCATCCGGTGGATGCGCTAGGGGATGAAGGGGCAATTTTTGCGGCGGTGGTGCAGGGGGAAACGCTGTCAGAGTCCCAGCTGACGGCGCTAAAGACTGAAAATGATGCCGCGACGATTGAGGTGAATGGTCAGCCGCAAACCGTTGAGTTTTCGGCTCAGTATGGTACGACGACCCTGGATGGTCTGGATAGCGACTGGAGCAGTGGCGATCGCATCGCAACCGCCAGCAGCAGCCAGGGCAGCTTCGACATTCTGGGCAAGGATGCGGGTGACACTTATCTCTTCGCCGTAAAGTCAAATGGAGTAGAGATCGGGAACAACACCACCTTTTTCTTAAACACGGACCAGAATGTGGCCACCGGAGGCAGCTACGGCAACGAATTTTTCGTGAATTTTTTCGGTTCGCAGCCCCATCTGTACGGCAGCGCTGGAAACTGGATCAAACCGTTAGAGGCAGGCTCCAGCAGCGATGGCACATTCGTCGAATTTGCGGTGGCCAAAGCCGATATTGGCACCCCAACCGCGATTAATCTCATCGGTGATATCAACGACAGCGCTTACTTTCCGGCTGACTATTCCAGCGGGTTCCAGTACACCCTTGCCGGGAATACGGTATCCCCTTCCCAGACGACCTTTGGCCCATTAACCCTAAATGGTAACCTGAGCGACTGGACTGCTAGTGATCGGCTCGACCGGCCAGGAACCACCGTGGCGGGCTATGAAGTGTACGGCCAGCACGTCAATGAAGCGGATGCTTACGTCTTTGCGATCAAAGCCCCGGCGGGTACCCAAATTGGTGAAAACACTACCTTCTGGCTGGATACCGATCGCAACAGTCGTACCGGTTACAGCATCTTTGGCATGGCGGGTGCTGAGTACCAAATCAACATCGACCCCGACGGCAAGGCCTACCTGTACAAAGCCACTAACAGCAGCACCTTGGAGCGGGTCAGCAACACCCCCCTCCCCTTCTCCTTTGGCAACAACCGGGAAGTACTAGAGTTTGCGGTGCCTACGGATTTGCTGGGTGGTGCTACACCAGCCGTTGATATTTATGCCGATGTCAACAACCAGGTCTTTTTGCCCGGCAACTACGCCACCAATTTCACCTTATTTGCCGATCAGACCTTACCGACTCGTACCGACCCTAGTAAAAAGGTGGCGATCGTATACTCCGAAACGACCGCTAAGGGATTTTTTGGGCTAACGGAGGAACTGAACAAAACCGCCTATTCTCAGCTATTCATGTCCATTCAGGACGAAGTGATGATGGCGGGTCTGCCCTTTGACCTGATTAATGAATCCGACCTGAAGGATCTCTCCAAACTGGTCAACTATGACGCCCTGATCTTTCCGGCGATGCGAAATGTCAACAGCGCTGATCTGCAGGCGATTGAAGACACCCTGACCCAGGCCGTTTACCAGTACGGCATCAGCCTGATTGCGGCCGGTGATTTTCTCACCAACGACGAAACCGGAGCATCTTTGCCGGACGCCTACAGCCGCATGAATTCCCTGTTAGGGCTGGGTCCAAGGGCCTTTGGCACGGGAAGCGTTTCACTACAGCCCGGCGATGTTTCCCATCCCGCCATGGCGGGATACGACCCGACTCAATCCATTCACGATTACCAGAATATTGGTTGGGCGGCCTATCAAAGTCTGGATAATATTGCCACAAATGTTCTGGTCCAGCAGACCATCAACGGGCAAACGAACTACAACGCCGTCGTCACCACTCAGACCGGCGGTAAGAACATTCATTTTGCCACTACCAGCTACCTGGGGGATAATGATTTGCTCTGGCAGGCCCTGCAGGACACAATCTATGGGGGGCAGCCCTCCGTCGGCCTGGCCATGACCCGCAACAACAGTATTTTCCTGTCCCGCAACGACATGGACCTGTCCCAGGAAAACTACTCGGTAAATCCTGAAGATGGATCTCCCGGCATTTACGATCGCATGCTGCCTATCGTGGAGCAGTGGAAGCAAGCCTATAACTTTATTGGGTCCTATTACATCAACATTGGGAACAATCCCGCCGATGGCGAATTTACCGATTGGAATGTTTCCAGCCCCTACTATCAGGCTCTCTTAGCGGCTGGTAACGAAATTGGCACCCACTCCTACACCCACTTCTATGAGTACCAGGGATACACTCCAGCAGAAAATACTAACGTGGCGACCGCTGAGCAGCTGGAGTTTGAGTTCAACCAATCTCAACTGCTAATCGAGCAAAAGCTCGGAATTAACGTAACCGGAACAGCCCTGCCCGGTGCCCCTGAAACCATTAGCACGGCCCAGGGCATCCTCCCTTACTTCGACTACATCTCCGGCGGATATTCCGGCATCGGAGCCGGCTATCCCAGCGCCTTTGGCTACATGCTGCCGGGGCAGTCCCAGGTCTACCTGGCTCCCAACATGTACTTTGACTTTACCCTGCTGCAGTTTGGCATTCCGGTACTGCAGCCCGATGGCACCTACAAACCCGTACCCCTCACGGCCACTGAGGCGGCGGCGGAATGGGTGGCCCAGTTCAATGAACTTAGCAGCTACGCCAATAAGCCCATCATGATGATGCCCTGGCACGACTACGGCCCAACCAATTGGGATGGAGTGGGCTACACCATTGAGATGTTTACCGCTTTAATTGAAGCGGCCTATACCAGTGGGGCGGAATTCATCACTCTGGACCAGGCCAGCCGGCGGATCAAGGCATTCGAATCGTCACAACTGTTTGTTGTCGACAGCACCAGCAATACGATTACGGCTACGGTGCTACCCAACACCGGGAATAGCCTGGGCGCTTTTGCCTTGGACCTTAACGGTAACTACACTATTCAGAGCGTCAGCAATTGGTATGCCTATGATGTCGATTCTGTCTTCCTGCCCGCGATGGGGGGTACCTTCACCGTTAACTTGGGCCCCATCCAGGATGATGTAACCCACATTAACCAGCTACCCATGCGGGGCGAGCTACTTTCCCTGTGGGGCAATGGGGAAGACTTACAATTTTCCTTCATCGGCGACGGCCAGGTCATGGTGGATTTGAAAAATCCCCGGGGTATGAAATTAACGGTCAGTGGGGCAGACAGTTATAGCCTTAATGGCGAAATTTTAACCCTTAACTTCAGCCCTCTAAATTACTACCTGAATCCGCTGGTGGTTCACAACGTCAGTATTGACTTAGCACCCGATGCACCGCCAGTGGTCGCGAACCCTATCGCAACGGTAGAGGTGCTGGAGGATGCGGCCAGTACCGTGATTGATTTGAGCCAGGTATTCACTGATGGGGATGGGGATGGGATTGCAATATCGATCCTCAACAACAGCAATCCTTCTCTGCTCTCTGCATCCTTGAAGGGCGCTCTACTAACCCTGACCTATTTGAAGGATCAGTTTGGCTCCGCTGATATCACCCTGCGGGCCCAGTCTGGGAACCAGCTGGTTGACCACAGCTTCAGCGTTAATGTTGCCGCTGTAGATGATGCCCCGGTGGTGCAAAATCCCACTGCCAATATCACGGTTACAGAACCTGTGCCGACCGTCGTGGGAGGGGTGATAATGAATACGATTCAGCCCCTGTGGATTGACCTGAGCCAGGTCTTTACCGATGTCGATAATGACCCGAATCTTATCCTCAAATCAGTTCAGGCCAACAGCAACCCAGCCTTGATTTCCACTAGCCTTGAAGGCAATCAACTCACCCTGAACTTTGCCCCAGCACAATTCGGCACCGCCCAAATTACGGTAAGCGGCACCTCCAATGGTCTTACCGTGGATAACACGTTCATGGTCACAGCTAATCCCAGCTACAACACCATTACGGGTACGAGCAGCAACAATTTCATCGATGGAACCCGCATCGCTGACGCCATTTACGGCCTCGCCGGAGCCGATAAGCTAAATGGCAAAGAAGGCAACGATGTGCTGTACGGCGGGGATGGCGACGATGATTTGAAGGGAGCCAAAGGTAATGACATCCTCTTTGGAGGCGCAGGGTCCGACAAGCTCGATGGGGAAGATCATAATGATGTGCTGTACGGCAATGCCGGCTTCGACACCTTGAAAGGTGGCAAAGGAGATGACCAGCTCTTTGGCGGGGTCGGTAATGACAAACTACAGGGTGAAGATGGAAACGATACTCTGATTGGCGGTATGGGTGCAGATCAGCTTGAAGGTGGCAACGGATTGGATACCCTCATTGGAATAGAACCAACGAGTGCTTTAGCCGGACAGGGAGAAATAGACCTTCTAAAAGGCAATGGTGGATCAGATACCTTCGTTCTCGGCGATCGAAACCGGGCTTTTTACAACGACGGCATTGCCGGTAATGCCGGACTCAGTGATTACGCCCTCATTGAGGATTTCAATCTGGGAGAAGACCTGATTCAGCTCTGGGGTACGACCTCCAGCTATAGGCTGGGAAACTCTCCTAGTGGTTTACCGGGAGGGACCGCGATCTACCTGAAAACTACGGACACCGACGAACTTATTGGAGTCGTTAAAGGCATCAATAACTTGAGCCTAACGGCACAGGCCTTTTCATTCCAGGGCTAAAGCAGGCTTTAGCGCCTGCACCTAATACCAATTCAATTTAAGGATGCACTTAATACAGCATTAGTAATGAAGTCCCATCCCGTCACTGAGCGAACCACGTC
>PYEQ01000372.1 GCA_003017785.1 filamentous cyanobacterium CCP5
GTTGACCTGTTTGAAGGACTCGCGAAATAACCATGTCTCAACCCACTATCGAATCGATTCTGCAAGAAAAACGCCAGTTTGAACCCAGCCCCGAGTTCTCCCAGGCGGCTCGAATTGGTAGTTTAGAGGCCTATGAAGAACTGTATCGAAAGGCAGCCCAAGACCCAGCCGCTTTTTGGGCAGAACTCGCCGAACAGGAACTGTACTGGTTCAAAAAATGGGATCAGGTGCTGGACTGGCAGCCTCCCTTTGCTAAGTGGTTTGTGGGCGGCAAAACGAATATTTCCTACAACTGCTTAGACCGTCATCTGACCACCTGGCGCCGCAACAAGGCTGCCCTGATTTGGGAGGGAGAACCGGGGGATTCTCGCACCCTCACCTACGCCCAGCTGCACCGGGAAGTGTGTCAGATTGCCAATGTGCTGAAAGATCTGGGGGTGAAAAAAGGCGATCGCGTCGGCATCTACATGCCGATGGTGCCGGAAGCCGCGATCGCCATGTTGGCCTGTGCCCGGATCGGGGCCCCCCACACGGTGATCTTTGGCGGCTTTAGCGCCGAAGCTCTCAAAGATCGCCTCCAGGACGCCGAAGCCAAGCTGGTGATCACCGCCGACGGTGGCTTCCGCAAAGATAAAGTGGTATCCCTTAAACCAGCGGTCGATCAGGCTCTAGCCGACAACGCCGTGCCCAGCGTCGAAAACGTACTGGTGGTGCAGCGCACCAAAGCAGCCATCGAGATGGTGTCCGGGCGGGATCACTGGTGGCACGAGCTACAGGCCGGGGCGTCCGCCGACTGTCCGGCGGAAGAGATGGACTCTGAAGACATGCTGTTCATCCTCTACACCAGCGGCACCACCGGCAAGCCCAAGGGGGTCGTCCACACCACGGCGGGCTACAACCTCTACACCCACATGACCTACCAGTGGACCTTCGACGCCAAGGACACCGATGTCTACTGGTGTACCGCCGACGTGGGCTGGATTACCGGCCACAGCTACATCGTCTACGGCCCCCTGTCCAACGGGGCCACCAGCCTGATGTACGAAGGGGTGCCCCGCCCCTCGAATCCCGGCTGCTTCTGGGACGTGATCGAAAAGTACGGGGTGAATATCTTCTACACCGCCCCCACCGCCATTCGCGCCTTCATCAAGATGGGGGAAGAGATTCCCAACAGCCGCGACCTGTCTTCGTTGAGAATCCTGGGCACCGTCGGCGAACCGATCAACCCGGAGGCCTGGATGTGGTACCACCGGGTGATTGGCGGCGGTCGCTGTCCGATCGTCGATACCTGGTGGCAGACGGAAACTGGCGGGTTCATGATTACGCCGCTGCCGGGGGCGATTCCCACTAAGCCTGGTTCCGCCACCAAGCCCTTCCCTGGCATTCTGGCGGACGTGGTGGATCTCGAAGGCAACTCGGTGGGGGCCAACGAAGGAGGCTACCTGGTAGTGCGCCACCCCTGGCCCAGCATGATGCGCACTGTCTACGGCAACGATGAGCGCTACCGGCGCACCTATTGGGAGCACATTCCGCCCCAGAACGGCCAGTACCTCTACTTTGCCGGAGACGGGGCCCGCAAGGATGAAGACGGCTATTTCTGGGTGATGGGCCGGGTAGATGACGTGATCAGTGTGTCTGGTCACCGTCTTGGCACTATGGAAATCGAGTCGGCCCTGGTGTCCCATCCTGCCGTGGCGGAAGCGGCAGTAGTGGGTCGCCCCGACGATCTCAAGGGGGAAGAAGTCTTCGCCTTTGTCACCTTGGAAGGTCACTTTGAGCCCAGCGACGATCTTAAAACCGAGCTAAAGCAGCACGTGGTGAATGAAATTGGGGCGATCGCCCGTCCCGGTGAAATTCGCTTTGCCGAGGCCCTGCCGAAAACGCGATCAGGCAAAATCATTCGGCGATTTCTGCGCAACCTGGCCAGCGGTGAATCCGTCGCAGGGGATGCTTCCACCATGGAGGACCAGAGCGTATTAGAAAAGCTGCGTCAGGGCAGCTAAACCGGTTGCTGACAGTAATGGTGGGAGTCTGCCAAAATCCAGTTCACCGGAGCGATCGCCATTTTATTGGTGATTTTCTCAGGGGCAGACTCCAGAGGCCGGTCAGCTAGCTAACATTTCGTTGACAGTAATTCACTAGCCAATACTGTCTGAAGCTAGCTGGTTCCATCAGATCGTAGCCATATATCCAGCTTAGGAGAGAACCATTTTTAAGCAGAATCCATCGCTGAGTTGGCTATGCCGAATGCGCAGAATATGCCTATAATTAGGTCTAAATTTGACTGTAACAACCTCCCCGTCAGAGGATAGAAATCAGATTAGGGTGAGGCTCCCTAAGTTTTTTCGGCGATCGCTTCGCTTGAACCTTAAAACGCTTAAATTTGAACGCAATTTGTGCAGTAAAGATTCGTCACTACCCAATGCCAGAAAAAGCTACCCCCATCACTGGGAAACCCCTACTCCAGAAAGTAAAAGATCTCTCCCACCTCTCGAAGCGGGAAACAGCCAAGCAGTGTGGATACTATTCCATCGGCAAAGACGGGCAGCCCCGAGTCAACCTGACCGGATTTTATGATGCTTTGCTCGAAGCCAGAGGAATTACGCTTGACCCTAATGGCGGGAAAGATGGTCGAGGGCGAGAAGCCACCTATCGGGTAAGCGTTCACAAAAATGGTCAAATTGTTATTGGCGACACCTACACCCAAGAGATGGGATTAAAACCCGGTGACGAGTTTGAAATCAAACTAGGCTACAAACACATTCACCTAATCCAGCTAAGTGGCGATCAATCCGATGACGACAAGTAAGCAATATCAACCTCTACAGTGGATTTATTAAGCCCCATTGACTGGAATCACTTTCCAGATCAGGGGTTTATTTGGCTAACCATAGGCGGGTTTTTCATCGTCTGGTTTTTGCTGTGGCTACCGCTTGCAGGATTATTTTGGGTGTACAGCCGACAGCAGCCTCAGTTTCCGGTTCCCTCTGAGCAAAAAATTCCGCTGCTAGTTTCCCTATATCTTCTAGCCCCCGGCCTGCTCTGGCTATATGCCCATCAAGCCAATACAACCCTAGGAACCTATGGTTGGCAGTGGGGTGAAGGATTGTTCATCGGAGTACTCTCAGGAGCGGGATGTGGCATCGCTGGGGTCGGGCTGCTTTCAACTGTTCAGGTGGTGGGAAATTGGAGCACGCTCCAGCCCAGCAAAATCAACTGGCTTCCAGGAATAGGGACGGCAATAGCTGTGGGAGCGCTAACTCTATTCGTCAGCGCCGTGGAAGAGCTAGTCTTCCGCGGGTTCGTCGTCAATCAGCTCCAGATTAGCTACTCGCCCCTGAGCGTGTTGCTGATCTCCTCCTGCATTTTTGCCCTGCTCCATCTGGTGTGGGATGGTCCAGCCGGTGCCCCCCAACTGCCGGGATTGATACTGATGGGGGCAGTGCTTTTGGTTGCCCGTCACGCTAACGGCGGATTGCTAGGCCTACCCTGTGGGCTTCACTGGGGGTGGATCTGGAGCTTGGCAGTGCTCGATACAACCGGTATCGTCACCCAGCGGTTGGCAGCCCCCCCTTGGCTGGTAGGTCGCGCTGGTCAGCCCTTGACCAGCCCTCTCGTGTTGGGGCTGCTGGCTACAACTGGAGCTTTGGTGTGGAGTTTCTGGTAGTTAGCTGAGTCTGGTTTCCCCGGAGCCCTTGACTGAGGCTAGCTATTCGTAGCTAGCCGGCAACTGTCCGACGGTCCTGCCCGCAGGTCCAAGCACCCGCCTAATGCTCAGTTTTTCAAGGGCCGCAGCCAGATAGTTCATCGGCACTAAGATTACAGTCTATAAAACGTCTAGACGCCTTCCATAGAGAGCGGTTAGGCTAGATAGTTAAGCGGATATCTCTACCAACCGGTAGGAGTTCGCCCGCTTAGATTCGGGCTAAGCTCAACATATACAATTCTTTTCAGGCTGTGCCTGAACCACCCACCTTACATTGCAGAACTTTTAGGAGACTTGTCCTATCGCTAAGAAACAGAAACAACTCATCAACCGCCAAATCAAAGATCCTCAGGTGCTGCTGATCGACAGTGACAGCAACAACCTAGGGCTAATTGATACCGATGAGGCGCTGCGCCGCGCCAAAGAAAAGAAGCTAGACCTCGTGGTTGTGTCCCAAGGGGAAGAAGCTCCCGTTGCCAAAATCATGGACTACGGCAAGCTGCAGTACCAGCAGAACAAGCGGCAAAAGCAAAACTCCCGACCTTCGGTTAAGGAAGTCAAATTCCGTCCCAATATCGGTGAGTCGGACTATGAGCTGCGCATTAAGCGGGCAACCGAGTGGTTGAGCAAGGGTGACTCTGTTAAATTTTTAGTCCGGCTGCGAGGCCGGGAACACCAGCACCGCGATCGCGCCACCGATTTACTCAATCGGGTGGTCGAGGATTTGGACAAGTCCGCTAAAGTTCAGTCCTTCGACAAGCGAGCGCTGACGCTGTTTTTGTCTCCCTCATAGTGATCTCTCGCCAGAGTTAGCCTCACCCGCTGTTGGCTAGAGCTACATAGTCCACTGGCGCTTCCAAGTAGCCACCAGCGAAACGAACAAGCATCCTCTAGTAGTTAGGGGATGCTTTGTTGATTTAAGCCCTGCTCTGCTCAGGTCAGAATGGCCCCACCCATGAGTTTTTGATAGCGGTAGACCAGTTCCGCTTTTAGCTTCGGCCAGCGCTCCAGATGCTTATCTTCCTGGATCAATGACTCGGCGGCTTCCCTGGCTAGCCCTAAGACCTCCTGATCTTCCACCAGGCTGGCCAGGGCAAAGTCCGGCAGGCCCGACTGACGGGTGCCCAGCACTTCTCCAGGCCCGCGAAACCGCATATCCATTTCAGCAATGAAGAACCCGTCCTGGGACTGCTCCAGCACCTTGAGCCGCTGCAGGGCGGTTTCACTGCGGCTACTGCTCATTAGCAGGCAGAAGGACTGGGCCGCCCCCCGCCCCACTCGGCCCCGCAGCTGGTGTAGCTGAGACAGGCCAAACCGCTCGGCATGCTCGATCATCATCACGCTGGCGTTGGGCACATCGACCCCCACTTCGACCACGGTTGTCGACACCAAGATCTGGGAGTTACCCAGGCGAAACTCAGTAATCGCCTGGTCTTTTTCCGCCGAAGACATCCGCCCGTGGAGC
>PYEQ01000373.1 GCA_003017785.1 filamentous cyanobacterium CCP5
CCCCTGGGCGTAGTGGACATCCCCGATAAACAGGCCGCAGCCATCCACAAAGCAGGGCAGCAAAATCGTTGTTCCCACCTGCATCTGCTTCACGTCCATGTTGCCGCCGTTCTCCCGGGGGGGAATGGTGCGAACACAGCGGTCCTTGTCACTGCCTTCAGGCCCACAGAGATCAGCGGGCAGGGCTCCCGAGGGCAGAGGCGTCAGGGCAACGCCGCCGACTTCAGCCAGCTGGGCCTCTCGAGACAAGAATGCTTCTAGCTCGGGCTCCCCCGGCAGCACGCCGATGGAACCGGTAAACGGGGCAAAGGGAATCCTCACCTGGGGCACCTCCGCTGAGACAGCAGCCGTGCGATCCAGACTCCAGTTGGCAATGAAGGGATCAGGAAAGAGATCCCGCAAGAATCCAAAACCAGGGGCAATCACGGTGTAGCCGTAGGGATCGGGCTCGATGTCCTCAACGGTCACCGCCAGCACGTCTCCCCGCTGCGCCCCTTCGATATAGACCGGGCCAGTCATCGGATGAACCAGTGACAAATCCGCCGCAACCACGTCTTCTGGGGTAGAATCTGGCCCAAAGGCTCCATCAAAGGCATCGCGAGTGCCAAAAACAATTGTCTGCCCTGGTTCTGCCGTGGCTGCTGGGGGAATATCCGGATGGAAGCGATTAAAACAGGCGGGGTCTTCGACGCAAAACTCCCCGGTTCGCTCTAATAGGACGGGCATCGTCACCTGACCCTGCACAGCGGCGGCCCCAACCAGCAGCAGCACCACCGCTAATGCCAACCCCAGCCCTTGACGTAGCTGCCATTTTTTCACACCCACTCCAATCCCCCCACCGGGGATAGCTTTCACCTTTGTTTAAGTACCAGGGAAAGGGGAACTGCTGTAGCCATACTCGCTACAGTTTCTCTCGATCTCCCTTTTGCCCCTTTGGAAAAATCAATGCTGTAAAGTGATTTCTGGACTGCTGATGGAAAGGGGAATCAATGGTGCAGCCAAAGGTGATTATCCACGGGGGAGCCGGTAGCTCCCTGAAGGGCAAGGGCGGAGTGGAGATTGTCCGCCGGGAGTTGCGGGGAATTGTCGAGGCAGTTTACAGCAAGGTCAGCGCAGGGGCAAACGCGAGAGAAGCCGTCGTTTTAGGCTGCCAGCTGCTCGAAGACAATCCCCGCTTCAATGCTGGTAAAGGTTCGGTGCTCCAGTCCGACGGCCAGGTGCGGATGAGCGCTTCCCTGATGGACGGCACCACCCAGCGCTTCAGCGGCGTGATCAACGTGTCGCGGGTGCAGCATCCGGTAGACTTGGCGGCGTTTCTGCAGAGCTGCGACGATCGCGTCCTGTCTGAAACCGGCTCCGCAGACCTGGCGCGGGAAATGGCCCTGCCGATTTTTGACCCCCTCACCGATTTGCGCCTGCGGGAATGGATGCAGGAACGGGACGATAATTTCCAACGGTCGATGGCCGGGGTGATTGCCGAATCAGAAGCCCCCGAAACCGCTCGACGGGGCACCATTGGCGTGGTGGTGCTGGACAGCCAGGGGCAGATTGCGGCGGGCACCTCCACCGGCGGCAAAGGGCTAGAGCGGATTGGTCGGGTCAGTGACTCCGCCATGCCGGCAGGCAACTATGCCACCCGGTTTGCGGGCATCAGCTGTACCGGCATTGGTGAAGACATCATCGATGAATGTCTGGCCGCCAAAATCGTCATCCGCGTCACCGACGGCCTGTCGATCGCCCAGGCCTTTGAAAAATCTTTTGCTGAAGCCAGCGAGAACCGCCGGGATCTCGGAGCGATCGGCATCGACCACACCGGAGCGATCGCCTGGGGCAAGACCAGCGATGTTTTGCTGGCGGCATACCACAATGGCGAAGCGATAGGCGACACCCTGGAGCTAGCCCCCGGCACCGAAACCGGTTTTGGTTAGGGTCTGCAGTAAGGTGCACTGAAAAGCGAGCAAATTGCTAACCAGCAACTGCCTTAGACAAGCGAAACAGCAACAGAGGAAAATAGAAAACCACGATCTCCTTACCGATGCGAAGCGCTAGTGCACCTGTAGCAGATCAACCCTTCCGCGAGGTCCAGGGCGGCGGAACGCCCTGGTCGTCGGAGTCCGAGGGGAACGAGATCCCCTCGGGCGGTAAATCTGGCCCGTGAACAGGATTGTGGTCTTATCAACGACTCTAGCGAAATAGCCCCTGACAGGAAATGTCACATTGAAAGGGCGGCTATATGAGACTATGACCTAGCCCACCTCTTGAGATGTCTTCACCTGGGGTTGGGGCTGGGGTTGGAACTGGAACAGGGTGTAAACCACGTTCCGGCGAATGCCGGTCATCATGTCCAGAAACAGCTCGTAGCCTTCGCTCTTGTACTCAATCAACGGGTCTTTCTGGCCGTAGCCTCGCAGGCCCACGGTTTCCCGCAGAGCATCCATCTGCTGGAGGTGATCCCGCCAGAGGGAGTCAATCTGCTGCAGAATAAAGAACCGCTCTGCGTCCCGCATCAGCCCTGGCTTCATCTGGTCTACCTGGGCTTCTTTGATGTCGTAAGCGATCCGTACCTGCTCATAGAGGAAGGTGCGAATTTCACCGACGGAGAGGTCTTCAAGTTGTTCGGGGGTGAGGTCAGCCAGGAGATAGACAAACTCCTTGATCTTTTCCACCATCTCTGGCAGCTTCCACTCTTCTGGCGGCAGTTCCGGGTTGATATAGGCGGTGACGATGTCGTCCATTGTCTGCTCGGCGTAGCGGATCACCATTTCCTTGAGTTCCTGGCCTTCCAGTACCCGCCGCCGTTCGGCGTAGATCGCCCGCCGCTGGTTGTTCATCACCTCGTCGTACTCGAACACTTGCTTACGGATGTCGTAATAGTAGGTTTCAACCTTCTTCTGAGCCCCTTCTAGAGAGCGGGTCAGCATCCCTGACTCGATCGGCATATCTTCCTCGACGCGGAAGGCATTCATCAGACCCGCCACGCGATCGCCTCCAAAGATCCGCAGCAGGTTGTCCTGGAGGCTCAGGAAGAACCGGGTAGAACCAGGGTCGCCCTGGCGTCCGGCGCGGCCCCGCAGCTGGTTGTCGATGCGGCGAGACTCGTGGCGCTCGGTGCCGATCACATGCAGGCCGCCGTTTTCAATCACCTGGTTGTGTTCGCTACTGGTCAGGGCTTCGTATTCTTCCCGTACCCGGTTATAGACTTCCCGCAGCTTGTGGATGAAGGGATCCTCGGTGGGGGCCTTCTCGGCGGCGATCGCCACCTTTTCTTCCGCCTGCAGTTCCGGCAGGCTCTGCTCCCCGTAGGTCTTCACCGCCATGTCCACAACTTCCTTAAGAGCCTGCTCCGTCTCTTTCGATAGCTCCGTCGGAAAGATGTCAGGAGAAGCTTTCCAGGTCTTGATCTTCTTATTCGAGCCAAATCCTTCCGGTCGGCTGCGGCCTTTAGTACCAGGCACTGAGGTAACAGCGAACTCGTCTTCCTCCGGCTTGACGATACGGGGCATCAGGTATTCCCGCACCTTCAGACGGGCCATGTAGTCAGAGTTACCACCCAGAATAATGTCGGTGCCCCGTCCGGCCATGTTGGTGGCGATGGTGACCGCCCCCTGACGACCCGCCTGGGCGACGATCTCTGACTCTCGTTCGACGTTTTCGGGCTTTGCATTCAGCAGGTTGTGGGGCACTCCCCGCTGGCTGAGCAGGGCTGAGAGCACCTCGGATTTTTCAACGCTGGTGGTGCCCACCAGAACTGGGCGACCTGCTTCGTGCATCTGGGCGCATTCCTCGGACACGGCCCGCCACTTGGCCTCTTCGGTCTTGTAGACCATGTCCGAGAGATCCCGCCGGGCCAGGGAACGGTTGGTGGGGATAACCGTCACTTCCAGGTCGTAGATTTTCTCGAACTCCGCCTCTTCCGTCTTAGCGGTGCCGGTCATGCCGGAAAGCTTCGGGTAGAGCAGGAAGAAGTTCTGGTAGGTAATGCTGGCCAGAGTCTGGGTTTCCGGCTGAATGTCCACATGCTCTTTAGCTTCGATCGCCTGGTGCAGGCCATCGCTCCAGCGCCGTCCCGGCATGACCCGACCAGTAAACTCATCGACAATCACCACTTCGTCATTGCGGACGATGTAGTTGACATCTTTGATAAATAGTTCTTTTGCCTTGATGGCGTTAAAGATGTAGTGGGCCCAGGGGTCTTTGGGATCAAACAAATCCTGGACTCCCAGCACTTCCTCGGCCTTAATATAGCCCTCGTCCGCCAGCAACACGTTGCGGGCTTTTTCGTCCACCTCGTAATGCTCTTCAGGATTGAGTTCGCGAGCCACCTCAGCGGCCCGCTCATACTTTTCGCTAGGTCGCTCCACCTGCCCCGAAATAATCAGCGGCGTCCGAGCCTCGTCCACCAGAATCGAGTCCACCTCGTCGATAATGCAGAAATTAAACAGCCGCTGCACCACATCCTCAATGGAGGTGGCCATGTTGTCCCGCAGGTAGTCAAAGCCAAATTCGCTGTTGGTCCCGTAGGTGATGTCACAGGCGTAGTTCTCTCGCCGCTCTGCTGGGCTCATGCCCTGCTGAATCAGGCCCACGGTAAGGCCCAGAAAGCGATGCACCTGTCCCATCCATTCCGCGTCCCGGCGGGCCAGGTAGTCGTTCACCGTGACGATGTGAACGCCTTTGCCCTCCAGCGCGTTCAGATAGGCCGGCAGCGTCGCCACCAGGGTTTTGCCTTCCCCAGTTTTCATTTCAGCAATCTGCCCGTCGTGGAGCACCATGCCGCCAATCAGCTGCACGTCGAAGTGACGCATCCCCAGCACCCGCCGGGAGGCTTCCCGCACCACTGCAAAGGCTTCAGAAAGAATATCGTCGAGGGTTTCCCCTTTTTCCAAGCGCTGCCGAAACTCCTGGGTTTTGGCAGCCAGGGCTTCATCCGACAGGGGCTGAACTTCCTCTTCCAGCAGATTAATCTCGACCACGTCCGGTCGATATTTCTTCAGCTTGCGGGCGTTAGGATCGCCAAACAGGTTTTTCAGCATGAATTCAGAAGGGCCAGAACAGTAACCAGGGTAGCAGCGAGAACTATCAGTAAATCTTAAAGGATATCCGTAGAGCTAGGGAGGGAGATTCCCGCACCCGCTGTTGATTGTGAACAGT
>PYEQ01000374.1 GCA_003017785.1 filamentous cyanobacterium CCP5
TTGTCCTCGCCCCAGGGCTCCAACAATGCCAAACTCGCACCGCCAACTGCACGACTATATTGCGGCGACCTCCGCCCAGACTGACGTGCGCGCCGGTGCACCGTTGCCCTTTGGCACCCACGAAACGGGCGGCGGGGTGAATTTTGCCCTCTTCAGTCGCCATGCCAGCCGGGTGCGCCTGGAGCTGTTCGACCATGCCGAAGATGCCGTGCCCGCCCGAACCATCGAACTCGATGCCGTCCGCAACCGCACCGGCGATGTCTGGCACGTGTGGGTAAAGGGGATTCGCTCGGGTCAGCTGTATGGCTACCGTATGGATGGCCCCTATGAGCCGGGGGCGGGCCATCGGTTCAATGGCAATCGGCTGCTCCTCGACCCCTTTGCGACGGCGATTTCCCAGAGCCCCCCGTGGGATTTTGCGGCGGCGCGGGGCTATGACCCGCTGGGGCCTGACCCAGACCTGTCTTTCTCCACCCAGGACAATGCCGGGTCAATGCCCAAGTGTGTCTTTCTCCACGAGTCCTTTGATTGGCAGGGCGATCAGCCTCCCCGGCATCCCTGGTCGCAGACGATTATTTACGAAGTGCATGTGCGGGGCTTTACGATTCATCCCCAATCGGGGGTCGAGCATCCCGGCACCTATCGGGGTCTGATGGAAAAGATTCCCTACCTCCAGACCCTGGGGGTGACCGCCGTCGAGCTGATGCCCGTGCAGGAGTTCAATGGTGGGCCGATCGGCCGCTACCATCCCCACACTGGGGAACCGCTCACCAATTACTGGGGCTACGACCCGGTGGTGTTTTTTGCGCCCAAGGCGGCTTACAGCAGTTCGGGCGGGCTGGGCCAGCAAAAGCTGGAGTTTAAGGAAATGGTGCGAGCCCTGCACCAGGCCAATATCGAGGTGATTTTAGATGTGGTGTTTAACCACACGGCGGAGGGTAATGAACTGGGGCCCACCCTCTGTTTTCGGGGCCTGGCCAATGGGATCGTCTACACCCTGGAAGACGACCCGCGCTACTACAAAAACTATACGGGTACGGGCAACACCGTTAACGCCAACCATCCCGTGGTGCGAGACCACATCCTGGCGGCGCTGCGCTACTGGATGGTGGAGATGCATGTGGATGGCTTCCGGTTTGACCTGGCGGCGGTGCTGGGGCGCGACGAATCGGGCGATTTGCTGGCCAATGCCCCGCTGTTAGAGCAGATCGCCGAAGACCCCATTCTCCGAGATGTGAAAATTATCGCTGAGGCCTGGGATGCTGCCGGGGCCTATGAGGTGGGCAGCTTTTCGGAGCGGCGCTGGGCGGAGTGGAACGGTCGCTACCGGGATGATGTGCGGCGGTTTTGGCGGGGGGATGAGGGCCTGCTGGGGGTGTTTGCCAGCCGCCTTGGGGGCAGTGCCGATATCTACACCAGGTCGGGCAAAGGCCCCGATGGCAGCATTAATTTTGTCACCTGCCACGATGGCTTTACCCTCAACGACCTGGTGAGCTATCGCACCAAGCACAACGAGGCCAATGGGGAAGATAACCGGGATGGCGCGGAGGCTAATTTCAGCGCCAACTATGGGGCTGAAGGCGAGACGACAGATAGCGCGATCGCGGCCATTCGGCAGCGGCAGATCAAAAATTTTCTGCTCACCCTGCTGGTCTCTCGGGGCACCCCCATGGTGCTGGGGGGCGATGAGTTTCGGCGTACCCAGGGCGGCAACAACAACGCCTACTGCCAGGACAACGCCACCAGCTGGTACGACTGGACCGATCTGCAACAGCACCGGGAGATCTTTCGCTTTACCTGCGGCCTGATTGCCTTTCGCCAGGCCCATCCGGTGCTCAGTCGGGAGGCATTTTATACCGACGCCGAGATCCAGTGGTTTGGCCCCCAGGGCGGCGTGCCTGACTGGGATGATCCCCTGGCCAAGCAATTGGGCTGCCGGATTGATGACGCGGAGCATGGTCCCCTGGGTCTGTTGTTTAACGCCAGTACCGATGCCGTCGAGTTTAAGCTGCCCCGGTTACCGTCCGGATGCCAGTGGCATTTGGCCGTGGATACCGCCGGGACGACCCCCCAGGATCTCTTTGCAGCGGGTGAGGAACCGCTGTTAGACGATCCGCAGACCTATCGCCTCCGCCCCCGATCGAGCGTCATTCTGCTAGTCCGCTGAGCTCATGCCACAAGAGCAATCCATGGATGCTCAAGTATTGTGTGGTTTTCAATCAATTCACTCAATGAATAGAACATCGATACCTCATCCTGAGGGCAGAGACGAACTTGTCTGCAGACTCGAGCAGCCACTGGGCAATCTGACTCGAATTTTTAAGGATTTTTATCATGAGTATTATTCAGCAAACCATTGCGCGGGCCGATACCGAGACTCGGTATCTCAGCCCCGGCGAAATGGATCAGATCAAAGACTTTCTTATGAGTGGCGATCGCCGCCTGAAATTAGTTAAAGCTCTGACCGAAAGTCGCGACTTTATTATCAAAAAAGCAGCCAATGAATTGTTTCAGGGGCAGCCTAATTTGGTATCCCCTGGCGGTAACGCCTACGGTGCCTCCATGACTGCCACCTGTCTGCGGGATATGGACTACTATCTGCGCCTGGTGACCTACAGCGTCGCCACCGGAGAAACCTCACCCATGCAGGACATTGGAGTCATCGGTGCCCGTCAGATGTACCAGTCCCTCGGCACCCCGGTTAATGCCGTCGCTGAGAGCATCGCCAAGATGAAAACCATTGCCATGTCCCTGATTTCAGCAGAAGATGCTGGCGAAGTGGGGGGATATTTCGACTACTTGGTCAAAGCCCTCCAGCGCTAAGGCGCTTCGGACGTTCAGGAATCCAGCGTTGCCCATGTATCGTAGGACAGACCACAACCATGAAGGACAACGACCCCGCCGCTTCTAGCCCTGGGGGCGAAGAACCTCCAGAGGCGACCAGCTTTCTCAATACCCCTGTCCCGGCCCATACAGAGGCTCGACCGCGATCGCCCCTGCCCAACGGTCGTCAAGCCGCTGACAACTTAAAAAGGAGACTCCAAAAATTAATAGCCGCTCGTTTTCCTTCGTAACCCACAGCCATACCTGTCCCGGCTGCTCAAACATTTCGCTCCGCTACGGCTACGCCAATAAATTTCACCGATGCTGTGGTCATTGCCATCAAGAAATGCCAGCCTTTTGTAACCCGCGATCGCCTAGACACAGCATCGGGATTGCTTCAAAACTTGCTTCCCATCACGTATCCCACGGCGGTAGCGGAGATAATTTGGCTTAGCATAAAGTGCTTTAGATTTTAGCGGTCAACCTTATCCTCAGTGTTCCCCAAAGCGGATAGAAAAATTGCTCCTGCAAAAATGTCTCTATGACTAGCTATCAGCAATTAACTGATCGCCAATACGCAAATCTGGTCGTAAAGCAATGAAAAACATGAAAATTCTCGTGGTTGATAATGACATCGACACCCAGTATTTTTGGATGTATTTGCTCGAAGACTACGGAGCAAATGTGAAAACCTCCGGCTCGATTAAAGATGCGATCGCGGCCTTAGAGATGTTCATCCCTGACGTCTTAATCTGCGAAATCAGATTTTTAGGAGAGAGGGTTGATTCTTTGTTTGAGCGGGTTAGACAGATCGCGGCAAGCCGCGGTAGCACGATTCCCATTGTAGTCACCTCAACTTCCCCTTTTGATGACCTGCCTAAATGCTTACACAATCTAAACATAGAAATCGCAACCTACTGGATGAAGCCCATTGGGGTAAATACCTTTGTCGATGCGCTGTTTGGACCAACGGCCCTGATAGGGCAGAGAAAGCAACTCTCCCCTGAACGGCAGGCTTGATCAAGCCGGTAAGGCATAAGGGGGACAGTCGATAGCAGGTTTGTTTTTACCTTCGAGAGATCCGTGATGAACGCTTTCTCAGGCTCAGGCATGATTGCGGTCATAAAGTGGGTTTAGAGTCAAATCTTAAGGCGGTTAAAGCCAATCAATATCGATTACAATGGAAACATAAACAGGCGACGACGCTACACGTTACGAGGCTCCAGTATGGATGCCAAAGAAATTCTCGGTCTATATGCAACTGGTCAACGGAATTTCAGATTGAAGGATTTGAAAAACCTGGTTTTAAGTCACGCCACTCTAAATGGGGCTGACTTCACCGGGGCCAATCTGAGTGGATGTGACTTAAGCTATTCAGATCTCACCAACGCCAATCTAAATTGGACAAATTTGAAGGGTTCCAACCTGACCGGAGCCCATATGCGAGGGGCAAAAATGCCCGACGGTCGAATCCATAATGACCGGATGGAATCGGCTAACTATCTCGGCACCTGAACGCCACCTGTCCGGTGGTTATGGTTGCAATTAGGTTAGACATAGCCCCACTAGTGGGCTCTTAAGGATGGCATTTTGCCTCATCCACCACCAGTCAGGCCAGATAGTGATAGGTTTATCTAGAGTTCATTTATCAGGTGTAAGACTATGGGAAAACAAAGAAAAGGCAATAAAGAGTCTAAAAAACCAAAAGCCGAATCTGACGGCACGAAAAAGCCGAAGAAAGATCCCAAGCGATACGACTGGACCACATAGCTCTCTAGACAAATCTCTAAAATCTGTTTGCTTAGATGTAACCAAATTTCCCACCTATCCTGTGCTTGGATTGGTGGGTTTTGTTTGTGGGGAAGGTTCGAAGCTGTGGCCGAAACGGTTGAATTTTGATGTCGTTCTTCATCAAATCAAACCAGAAATCACACACAGCGATGTCACGCTGAAACCACCATCTATCCTGCATGGATCATCAAAATGCCCCTCAAAGATAAGCCCACGCTTCCTCGTTTACGCCTTTTCAACAATAGTCTTCTCATCCTGGGCGCTATCTTTTTGGTGGCCAGTTTTGTAGTGCCGTCCATCTTAGGGCCTCAGGTGCCTGCCGTTCCCTACAGTTTGTTTATTCACCAGGTGCAGGAGGGGCAAGTAGACCGGGTGCAAATCGCTGAAAGCCAGATTCGGTTCCAGCTCAAGCCAGATGCCGTATCCGGTTTAGAGGGGGGAGATGAAACGGGTTCCCAGATATTTTCCACCACCCCCATTTTTGACTTGGGACTGCCCAAACTGCTGGAAGAGCAAGGGGTAGAAT
>PYEQ01000375.1 GCA_003017785.1 filamentous cyanobacterium CCP5
GGATGGGCCCACCCACCAGGGCCTTTACGACATCGCCTACCTGCGCTGCATCCCCAACATGGTGCTGATGGCACCCAAGGATGAGGCCGAACTCCAGCGAATGCTGGTCACCGGCATTCACTACACCGACGGGGCGATCGCCATGCGCTACCCCCGCGGCAGCGGCTACGGCGCCCCCCTGATGGAAGAGGGCTGGGAGCCTCTGCCCATTGGCGAGGCAGAAATTCTGCGTCAGGGAGACGACGTGCTGCTGCTGGGCTACGGCACCATGGTGTATCCGGCCATGCAGACCGCCGAAATCCTCAGCGAACATGGGATTGAGGCTACAGTGATAAACGCCCGCTTCGCCAAACCCCTCGATGAGGAGCTAATTCTGCCTTTGGCAGAGCAAATCGGCCAGGTGGTCACCCTGGAAGAAGGCTGCCTGATGGGGGGATTTGGCAGCGCCGTGGCCGAGTCGATTTTAGACGCTCAAATTAGCGCTAAGGTGCTGCGGCTAGGGGTGCCTGACCAGCTAGTTGATCATGCCAAGCCGGATCAGGCGAAAGCCACCCTAGGGCTGACCCCGCCCCAGATGGCCGAGCGAATTCTGGCCTCTTTCAAGCTCCAGAAACCCATGCTCAAGGTCTAGGACCGTTGTCAGTCGAGACCTGCCCAGACCCGCTAGTTCGTAGAGATACGGGTGCGTAGGGATACGGGTGCATAGAGATATATGTAGGCCGGGACCTAACCAAATAGGTCCCGGCCTCTTTTTAGCTAACGACCTGATCGGCTGTCGGCGATGGCAGTAGCTTTGGGCTAGGAGGTTGCCGAGCAGGCAGGGAGCGTAGCCGACGAATGCGCCGGCTTCGGGGCTGAACCCCCTGATAAAACTCCATTAGGGTCAGGCCTACGCTCAGGGTGAGTCCTCCCACCGCCAGCATGAACAGCACTAGCGCCAGGGGAATCAGCCAGTTTGCCCCCAGTAGAGTCCTCAAGGATAGGGCGAGCAGGCTAGCTGCCAGCCCCAGTAGCACGTAGTGCATCACCCCAACGCTGGAGCGACCCAGGCGATACTGCCGCTGCAGCGATCGCCTGGAAACCCGCCCAGCCTGATGTCGCAGCTCCTGCCGTTGGATGTGGCTCAGCCGCCGAGCGATCGCTCCATGGCGAATCCAGGCCATGGCCCACCAGGCCACCGCGATCGCCAGCAGCAGACAGGTGTTTAGAATAAGCTGAATCAGCTGGGAGGTTTGATCCACAGACATAGGAATTAAAGCCCGGCGCTATTGGTTCAAATCAATTAAATTGGTTCAATTGTACTGTTTTGGAGTCGCTAGCTCAAGTCCATGTGAGGAATCGTAAGGTTTAGACGTTGGCTTCTGAATTTTGGATTAGGCTTGCCTGCAATTAGGTGTGCCCCGCCCTTACGAACCTTAGCTGCGGCGATAAAATGCCAGTCGATTCTCCCCCCCGTCCTACCCTCCCTATGTCAGGCCATTCCGTTTCCCAAAAGTACCTGCAATATCTGCTGCTAGCTAGCCTGATCCTGCTGGTCGCGATCGCCACCAAAGCGCTGTTGGCCTGGGCGGCTGAAGTCTACCTCTACTCCGTGCCTGTCCTTGGCGGCTGGCTGAAGAGTCTGGAGCTGATTGAGCTATCGAATATTGTGGTGTTTGCCCTGCTGGGGATTGGCTTAGGGGCGGCTACGGTCTACCTGCGACCAGGGCCCATGTGGCGCGGGGCGATCACCCTCATCATCGCCATGCCCCTGGTGTTTTTCACCAGCTACTGGGTGCGCTACGACCTGTGGCTGCAGCGAATCACTACCGCCTCTAATTTGCCTCCCACCGAAGCCGCTGCCATTGCCAACGAAGCCCTGGCCTCCGCCAGTGACAGCAAGGGATTTTGGGGATACTTTCGAGCCACCACCCAGATGCCGGTACTGCCTACTACCCATTTAGAACTCCAGACCATGACGGCCGACCAGCAGTGGTTTCGCTCCGAACTGACTCGCTACAGCGGGTTGGAGCCGGGCATTTTCTCAATCCTGTTTACGGCCGCGGGCTGGGGAATTCGGGCCTTTCACATCGTTTTGGCGCTGCTGACCGGCGTGATCTACTTCATCAAAGGGACGGTTTGGGCGGACGGAGCCCGCCTGCGCCGGCTTGTCAAGAAAACCCAATGATGGTCCCTGGCTACCGATGGAGGTAAGTGGAGTCATTCTGGCCGGGGGCCAAAGCTCCCGCATGGGCCGTGACAAGGCGCTGATTAAAATTGCCGACCAGGTTTTGCTTCAGCGGGTTTGTGAGGTGGCCCTGGGGGTTACTGATCGGGTGAAAATAATTACTCCCTGGCCCCATCGCTACCGGGCGATCGCCCCGGCCGCCGTAGACTTTCTCACAGAACAGCGCCCCGCCATCGCTGCCGCTGCGGGTCAAAACCACCTATGCCCAGCAGGTGGCATTGGTCCGGTGGGCGGGCTGCTCCAGGGTCTCCAAGCCAGTCAGACCGAATGGATCCTGGCGATCGCCTGCGACCTTCCCTGCCTGCAAGCCGCTACTCTCTGTCGCTGGCGCGATCAGCTAGAGTCCCTATCGCCCCAGACCGTTGCCTACCTGCCCCGCCGGGATGGCCGCTGGGAGCCGCTGTGTGGCTTCTATCGGGCTAGCTGCACCAAATCTCTATCCGCCTTTATAGCGACAGGCGGGCGATCGCTCCAGGGCTGGCTCGGCAGTGAGCCGGTACAGGCGATTCCGGGGATTAATCCAGAGGAGCTGTTCAATCTCAACAGGCCCAGCGATCTAGATACTCTAACCGCCTCTTTGTCCTCGAGGCCGTAGATACGTCAACGAGGTAGGCAGTGCCTACCCCGTTGACGGACTCAAACCCTAAGCCGCGACCTAGCTACAGATCTGACTTCTTGACCAAATGGGCCTCCAAGAACCACAGACGCTTATCAATGGTGCGAGAAATCTCGGTGTAGAGATCGGCGGTATCCGCATCTCCCCAATCATCGGTCTGGTCAATGGCTTCTCGCACATGCTTAGCATAGGCCGCGAATCGCTCGGCCAACGCCGTGACATGCTCAACCCCGTCGACCGCATCCAGGTCGTACTCAGGCAGAATCGAGTTGGCCGCAGCCAGACGGCTAGTGCCCAGGGCGGTGCCCCCGAGGGCGGTGACTCGCTCCGCCACCATGTCGACATATTCCTCTAGCTCAGAGGCCATTTCATCAAACAGCTCATGGAGCTGGTAGAAATCCATCCCCTTTACGTTCCAGTGGGCCTGCTTGGTCTGGGTTTTCAGGTCCAGGGTAGCGGCCAGGGTCTGATTTAACCGGGCAGCGACCTGAGTTCTGACGTCAATGCCCAGATCAATCCGAGTGGGATAAAACCGACGTAATTTGTCCGAGGGTTTGGGAGTTGTGACCATAATGACTCTCTAAAAATATCAACTGTGACCGTGGGAGGCTAAGACTGAGCCGATCCATTTAGATCGCCCACTTAAATCATACTCGATACGAGTACGCTTTAAGCCCTCCATGAAAATACCAGCGTTGCCTAGTATGGAAGATGATACGATCCCAGTCTGAAAGAGCTGCCTTAACGGGCACTTTTAAAGTCCTGGTCTCGTCATCACTCAAGCAGATCGGGATCAGGTGAGGTGCCGAACTGTTGTTAATCGTTATTTGTTGGAGGATTCAGTGGTAAGACCCTTAGTCAAGAAAGCTAGCATCGGCCTGCTCGCCACCGGCATGGCAATTGCCAGTGCTATCGGTTTCCATCTGGCTCCCCTGCGTGCTCAAACCACCCCCGGCCTAACGATTTTTGGCGGTCCCGAAAACGCCCTCGACTACACCATTGACTTCAACAAGCCCTACAGCACGAATGCCCGCTACTACCTGGAAGTAGACGGCGATCGCCTGGTGCGCGACGTGATCTCTATGGAAATTGCCTATCCGGCCGAGTTCGTTGAGCGTCTAGGGAGGTTTGATGTAGACGCGATTGAGCTGAGGGAAGGGGACTACCGCGGCAGAGGAGAGATTCCGGTGGCCGATATCATCTGGGACCAGGAAAATCACGTCCTGGAAATTTATCCCGAAGAGCCCATTCCAGCTGGCCAAAATTTTGTGATTGTTCTGTCTGACGTGCGCAATCCCCGGCGCTTTGCTATTCACTATTTCAACTTGAGCCTGATGTTTCAGGGGGGCGTCATCGATCAGTATGTGGGTACCTGGCCCTTAGAGGTGGCGGCCGAATAGGGTTACGGCCAAAAAATAAGGGTTATGGCCAAAAACAACTGACCTCAAGGTTTGACAATGCTACGATAAAAAATCGTGGCATTTTTAATGCGATCGCATCAAGGAGAACATCATGAGTAAGCGCACCCTGGGTGGCACTAACCGCAAGCAAAAGCGCACCTCCGGATTCCGGGCAAGAATGCGCTCCCACACCGGGCAGCAAGTGATCAAGTCCCGTCGCCGTAAGGGTCGGGCTCGCCTAGCCGTCTAGGCTCTGCCTCCACCTCTGATCAGAGGATGGCCCTGCCCCAGCAGCATCGGCTCAAGCACACCCAAGAGTTTGCGGCTGTGTATCGTCGCGGTCGTAAGGCTGCGGGGAAATTGTTGGTGATGCGCATTTTGCCTCGTTCTAAGGATCTTTCAGACGGTGCGAGTTCTCGGTTTGGCATCGCCATTAGCCAAAAAGTCAGCAAGCGGGCCGTGGTTCGTAACCGCCTCAAACGCCAGATTCACACGGCCCTGCGTCACCTGGTCCATGACATTCAGCCCGGCTTGAACGTGGTCATTAACGTGCGGCCCAGCGCCGTGATATGCGAATATGACGAAATTTTGCGAGAATTAGAGCAATTGTTCGTTCAGCTTGAGGTGACCCATGGGCATTAAAGAAGATGTTTTCTACGAGGGTGGCCCCCATATCGGCGATTTGATCATCAACTTGCTCCTAGGGCTGACGATCATCTGCCTGCCCCTAACCGTGGGTGCCGTGGTGCGAGCTATCTGGTTGCGCTATCGGATCACTAACCGAAGAATTTCTGTGACCGGCGGCTGGATGGGCCGCAGTCGCACGGATATTGTCTATTCTGAGGTCGCCAAAATTGTCACCGTGCCCCGGGGGGTAGGGCTGTGG
>PYEQ01000376.1 GCA_003017785.1 filamentous cyanobacterium CCP5
GTCTGAAAGAACGCTACGAAGTCCACCACGGGGTGAAAATTTCCGACAGCGCCCTGGTGGCAGCGGCGGTGCTCAGCGATCGCTACATCTCTGACCGTTTTCTGCCGGACAAGGCAATCGACCTGGTGGATGAGGCCGCCGCCAAGCTCAAGATGGAAATCACCTCTAAGCCCGAGGAACTGGAGTCTATCGACCGTCGACTGATGCAGCTGGAGATGGAGAAGCTGTCCTTAGAGGCGGAAGATAAGTCCTCCGGCATGGCCTATCGCACCGCTCGCGAACGCCTAGCCCGCATCAAAGAAGAAATTCAGGATCTAGCCAATAAGCAGCAAACCCTCAACGACCAGTGGCAGAGCGAAAAGCAGGCGCTCCAATCGATCAACACCCTCAAGGAAGAAGAAGACCATCTGCGAGTGCAGATCGATCAGGCGGAGCGGGCCTACGACCTGAACAAAGCAGCCCAGCTCAAATACGGTCGCTTAGAGGCGGTGCAGCGCGATCGCGAGGCCATGGAAGCCCACCTCACCGAAATTCAAGAAAAAGGGGCAACCCTGCTGCGGGAGCAGGTGACCGAGGCGGACATCGCGGAAATCGTCGCTAAGTGGACGGGCATTCCCGTCAACCGGCTGATGGAGTCCGAGCGGCAAAAGCTGCTCCAGCTCGAAGGCCACCTCCACAACCGGGTGATTGGCCAGGACGAAGCTGTCGCTGCCGTGTCGGCGTCTATTCGCCGGGCTCGAGCCGGAATGAACGATCCGGGGCGGCCCCTGGGGTCGTTTATGTTTATGGGGCCAACCGGCGTTGGTAAAACTGAGCTGGCCCGTGCCCTGGCGGAATTTCTCTTTGACACCGAAGATGCCCTGATTCGCATCGACATGTCCGAGTATATGGAAAAGCACGCTGTCTCCCGGCTGGTGGGAGCCCCTCCCGGCTACGTGGGCTATGAAGAAGGGGGGCAGCTCTCCGAGTCCGTGCGTCGTCACCCCTATTCGGTAGTGCTCCTCGATGAGGTCGAAAAAGCCCACCCTGACGTGTTCAACATTCTGCTGCAGGTCCTTGACGACGGGCGGATCACCGACTCCCAGGGCCACCTGGTGGATTTCCGCAACACCGTGGTGATCATGACTAGCAACATTGGCAGCGAACACATCCTCGACATCGCCGGTGACAACAGCCGCTACGAGGAAATTCACAAGCGGGTGCTGCAGGCTCTGCGCAAGCGATTTCGACCAGAATTTCTCAACCGCATTGACGACCTAATTCTGTTCCATCCCCTAACTAAGAAAGAACTGAAGAATATTGTCGCCCTCCAAGTGCGGCGGGTGCAGCGTCGCCTGGCTGAACAAAAAATTGCCCTGGTGATCTCTGCCGATGCTCTGCAGCTGGTAGCCGATCGCGGCTACGATCCCGTGTACGGAGCGCGGCCCCTGAAGCGGGCGATTCAGCGGGAACTGGAAAACCCCATTGCCACTAAGATTTTGGAGGCCACCTTCAGTGAAGGCTCCACCATCCAGGTGGATGTGGCTGACGGGCAGCTGATTTTTGAAGAGGCCCCATCGGCTCTAGCTACAACCCAAGCTGAAAAAGTAGGGGAACCTGCTTAAAGCTTCTGTTCTGAGCTGGACGGGAATTAATCTGCTTCTCAGGGGTTTTTCAGACTGGCCGACTATAACCTTCCTAGACTGGTGTTGATTCTGCTAGGAGAAAGTTTCATGCTGCTGCGCACGGCCCGAACAATATCGATAGTCATTTTGAGTGTGGGAGTGGCAGCTGGCTGTTCTGGCCAGCAGGTTAGTTCAGAGGCTCCTGCAGAACCAACGGCGATCGCTGAACCCGCTGTCGAAGCTGCCGCAGAGCCCGTAGATACCGACACCGCCGCAGGCTCTGCCGAACCTGCTGGAGTATTTGTCGAATCGGGACTGGCGATCGCCGGTGCTGATCCGGTGGCCTACTTTACCCAGGGAGCCTATGTGCCTGGGGAGGCCAGCTACACCTATGAATGGGGCGGGGCGACCTGGCAGTTTGCCAGTGCTGAGCATCGTGATCTGTTTGCCGCCAATCCAGCGCAGTATGCACCGCAGTACGGTGGATTTTGTGCCTGGGCTGTAAGCCAGGGTTATACCGCTAAAATTGATCCCACCGCTTGGAAAATCGTCGATGGCAAGCTGTACCTTAACTACGACCAGAAAATTCAGCAGCGATGGTCCCAGGATATTCCGGGCAACATTGTCAAAGCCGATCAAAACTGGCCTGCGGTGCTAAATCAGTAGGGTCGGCAATTGGCTCATACCCTTCAGCTATCCCATGGCAAGATCGGCTAGTCGCTAAAGGATCAGAAAAAAGCGTCTGGATTTAGTCCAGACGCTTTTCTTACGGAGGAGATTGAGCTGGAGAAGGGGCTTAGTTCAGGGCTTCAAGGTAGTCTCGGACGCGGTTCCGACGCTTGGGCTGCCGCAGCTTTTGCAGGGCCTTGGACTCGATTTGGCGCACCCGTTCTCGGGACAGCTCCAGGGCCCGACCGATTTCGGCGAGGGAATAGGGATTGCCATCGTCAAGACCAAACCGCATCTTCAGGACGTCCTGTTCTCGGGTGGTCAGGTCGGCCATGAGCTGCTGGAGGTCGCGCCGTAGGGATTCCCGCAGCAGCATTTCCTCCGGGGAGATGCTGTCGGTTTCAAGCAGGTCGCCGAGCTCGGTATCTCGCTCTTTGCCGACTTTAGTCTCTAGGGACACGGAACGGGGTACCCGCAGCAGTACTTCCCGCACCTGGGGGGCGGTCATTTCAAGCTCCTTGGCGATCTCCTCCACCGTGGGGGTGTGCCCCTGTACCTGGGAGAGTTTGCGCTGGGCTTTTTTGATCTTGTTGAGCTTTTCGGTGATATGTACCGGCAGGCGAATGGTCCGGCTCTGGGTAGCGATCGCCCGAGTGATACCCTGACGAATCCACCAGTAGGCATAGGTACTAAAGCGATAGCCTTTGGTGGGGTCGAATTTTTCCACTGCCCGCTCCAGGCCAAGGGTGCCTTCCTGAATCAGGTCCAGGAGCTCTAGACCGCGATTTTGATATTTTTTGGCGACGGAGACGACCAGCCTAAGGTTGGCCTTGATCATGTGCTCCTTAGCCCGAATGCCTTCGGCAATGGCCGATTCAAGCTCTGCCACCGTTATTTCGGCCAAAGCAGCCCAGTGGCGTTTGCCCTCCGCCAAGGACGGCTTGAGCTCCTCAGCGGGGATGTCTGCGGCAGAAGCCCACCGTTCCAGGGAGGGACGATAGCCTAGATGGGAGGTGAGGCGATCGCGGGTTTCGATTAGTTTTCGGTAGGTAGCCAGGGCTCCAGAGTCCTTCTCAGCGGCCTTTTCCAAGTCAGCCAGCAGCTGCATGTACCGATGCACATGCTGGGCTTCGGAGACTTCTTCATCCCGCCGGAGCAAGTTAACCCGGCCAATCTCCTGCAGATAGATTCTGACCAAGTCAGTCGTCCGACGACCTTGGATGGTGGCGGCTGTATCCACCTCTAAATCGTTGAGATCGGCGTCCGCCTCAGACATGGTGTCCATGTCAAACTGGTCTGGCTCAGGGGAGGAGCTGTCCACGGCGTCACGCTCTAGCGCTTCTTTGCTGATGATTTGAGGAGTCGCTACCATAACAATCGCTTCGGTTGGTTACTCGATTATGCAAGCCTGAAGGACTTCGCTAATAGTGTTCCCAGGGGTATATGACCCGACAACAAATTAGAGAGTTCCAGAGACTTGATTGGGGGCTACTTGGGCTTTCAACGGCTAAGCCGTCAAAGCTTAGGCTCACTTCTAAAATCAACCTTAAATAAACAATTTCAGGAAAATTTGGTTGAGCCTTTAGTCATTGACTACCCTCATCTTCAGTTTGAGGGAGACAAATTCCTGAGCTGCCGATGACTCTTATTGAAAAAATTACACTTGAGGGTCAGTCTCTTGGGAATTTTCTGGAAGTAGATGTATCCTCGCCAGGGAGAATCGTGATAGCTGCAGTTAGCTAAGGCAGTGGTTTCTGTGACGCTGATCACAGGTATCCGGTCTGCTATCAGGGGGATGTACGCCATAGAATGCTGATGCCCCAGGCGATCACCAGCAACACCCAGGCGAAGCGGCTGATTTTTTGTCGAGATTGTTGTTGTTTAAGAAAGGCATTTTCAGCAGTTAGAACTGCTATTTTTTGTTGATTTGCAATTCTTGAAGCTTCCTTAATATCTTTGATTTTTGATCGCAATTCAGACGTATGTTCCTGACGAACAAAATCAACCAGATAGTCATGGACTAGCTGGTAGCGATCCTCTGGCTCCTCAGGAATTTTAAATACGAGTCCTGAGCCCACCAAGATATACAAAACCAGATCGAGCTGTTCCTGATGGAACGTAACCTCTAATAGGGAGAGCTCATACTCAATGTCCTCACGGGTCTTAAGGGGACGGTACAAACGGTTGTCATCATCTGCTTCTGTAAGCAAATAAAGAACTAGCTCGGCTAAAGCCTGGTTGGGGGGGCCGCAGTCCTCCACGACATAGGCCACAAACTGCTGCACCAGGGTGATTTTTGGGTGGTTGCCTAGCTGCTGATAGGCCGCTAGGGTGGTGATTCCCTGCCGCTGAAGCTGAGCCCCAACCACCTGGAGTTCGATCGGTCGTACTTCTCCTGTTTCGATTGCTAAATCTGTAACGATCTGATGAATTAAGGAGGCTTCTAAGTAGTATTGAGCGCCCTCGGTGAGACGACGAATGATCGACTCCGCCGCGGCAGGGGCTAGATTGCCGAGGGGATAGCGCACGTCGTTGCTCAATACACCTCCGTCGTGGAGCACCGCTCCTTCAGCCGTCACGGTGGTGTAGTTCTCTAGCTCCAGCAGATAGTGCAAATAGTCGTCCCTCAAGGTCAGCACGACTTTCACCCAGGGTAAGCTCAGGCAGCCTTCGAGAAAGTGATAAAAGTCTTGCCGCTCAGGTAGGGGGCGATCGAAAAAAAACTCCTCAAACTGATCGAACAGGAGAGTGATGAAGCGTTGGCGATCAGTAGCGGATTGGAGAAGGGAGGTGAGGGGATGGGGGGAGAGCAGAGGTAGAGGAATTCCTTCAGTATTATTCTCCCCCGCTGCCC
>PYEQ01000377.1 GCA_003017785.1 filamentous cyanobacterium CCP5
GCCAGATTCGGCACCAGGCCAGTGGCTAGGATCAACTGGTCGGCCTTGAGGGTGGTGTTAGGGGTGGTCAGGCTCACGGCGGGCAGGGACTGTATGCCCTCTATCGGCGTCGCCAGGTGAATCTCAACCCTGGAGGCTTTGAGCAGGGCGGTGGCAAACTGGGCGAGTTCTCGATCCTGGTCAGGGAGCAGGCGATCGCCCCGGGTGACCAGAGCAACCTGACTGCCCCTGGCCGCCAGCAGTTGAGCGGTGGCCACGGCGTCCCCGCCCCGCCCCAGGACGATCACCTGCTGGGGCTGAGTCTCTGCATCCAAGAGGGTTGCTGGCGTTAGCCAGGGGCCAGACTCCAGGCCGGGGATGGCTGGAATCCGGGGATGGCCACCACAGGCAATCAGATAGGCTCGGGCCGTGAGGCGGCGATCGTCCGTTGTGACGGCCAAACGGGGCCTAGGGCTGAACTGGGCGATCGCGATCACCACGTCTATGCCCTGCTCCTGGAGAGCCTGGCGGCTCAGCTGGGGATAGGCGATCGTCTCGGCGAGGGCAAGCCGCTGCCGCAGGTATGTCCAGTCTGGCCCGGTCGGCAACTGGCAGGGCAGCCTGTCTGTAGATTGGAGCAGGGCAGCTCTGATCACCTCAGCTACGAGGGTTGGTTTGAGGCCATTAGCCCAGTCAGTGGGGGAGGCCACCAGGGCGACTCTGGCCCCGGTTCGAGCGGCTAGCCAGGCGGCTTCCCGGGCTTCCAGGGTGCCGCCAAGAACGACCAGGTCATAGTCGACGACCATTGAGCTGTCCTCGGATTTCTTTCGAAGTGTAGCGAACCCCGATTCCCTATGCCCGGGGGCCTCGGCTCAACTACCATTGAGCTAGTTTTGGAAGCTTCCCGGGCGACATCCATGAGTTTTATCTACGACTGCCTCGTTGTTGGAGCAGGCCCTGCCGGAGCTACGGCGGCCTACCACCTAGCCAAGCAGGGGCATTCAGTCTTGATTCTCGAGAAAGAACGGCTGCCCCGCTACAAGCCCTGCGGTGGTGGAGTCTCTCCCCAAATCGCCCGGTGGTTTGACTACGACTTTGCCCCCGTGATTTCCCAGACGGTTACCCAGGTGCGGATGACCTACAACTTAGAAGATGAAGTGATTGCCGATCTGGCCGAACCGATCTGGATGGTGCGCCGCAATGAGTTTGACCACTACATGGTGCAGCAGGCCCAGGCTAAGGGGGCCGAGCTTTGGGAAGGTACGAAGGTGACCGGGCTGGCCCTTGAATCTGCAGGCTGGCGGCTTTCCACTACGGCAGACTCGGTGACCGGGCGCTACCTGATTGCAGCGGATGGGGCCAGGGGGCCGATGGCAAAATGGTTAGGATTTAAGTCGCGCAAGGCTACGGTGGCAGGGGCGATCGAAACGGAACCCCGACTGCAGGTTCAGGACGGCCATCGGTTTCACTTTGAGTTTGGGCTGCTCAAGCAGGGCTACATCTGGAACTTTCCCAAAGCCGATGGCTATTCTCTGGGTAGTGGTATCGTCCGCTCCACCCGTCGCAAGTCCCGGGATTTAGTCCAGCCCCTGGCGGATTTTTCTGAGCAGTTTGGAGTGGATATCGACACTGAAACCCAGCATGGCCACCCCATTCTGTTGTGGAATGGCGATCAGTGCCTGCACACCAGTCGGGCCTTGCTGGCGGGGGAAGCCGCCTGCGTCGTCGATCCGTTTACGGCAGAAGGGATTCGCCCCTCCATCTTTAGCGGGCTGAAGGCGGCTGAGGCGATTCATCGGGCTCTAGCCGGGGAAGATCAGGCCCTGGCTGACTACACCCGCACCCTGATCACCGAGTGGGGGAGTGAAATGCGCTGGGCGGCTCGACTGGCCCAAGCGTTCTACGCGGCTCCCAACATTGGCTTCCAAGTAGGCGTGAAGAACCCTGGGGGAGCCCGAACCATGGGCAAGATTTTCTCGGGAGAGCTGCGCTACTCAGAGGTCGTCACCCGAGGGCTGCGCCGCCTGAGTCAGGGGGCGATCGCCCATACCCTAGGAGGTAACTCAAACCACCCCAATCCTCAAACCTGAGGCTGGTTTGGAAGCAGTCATCGATGGCGAGCCGAGACTAGGTCTTGGGCTTTTGGATGGGACGGCTGTTGGAATGGCGATCGAGCAGTCCCATGAAGCTCTTCCAGTTATGAGCCCGACGGTGTAAACGCTGTTTCAGACTCTTGGCGGCCAGGGCATAGCCCCCATCGGCACTGTCAATTAGATGAAAGTGCTGATTCTGGCGATCGATAATCAAACAGGTCATTAGAGCGCGATCGGACACGTGGATACCATAGACCAGCTGTCCCAGTCGAAACCGCTGCTCCAGGTACTGGGTCAGCTGCTCGGTCTGGGCAGCCGTACCCGAGATCACCATCCGCAGGACGTCGTCGATTTTTTGGTAGTCCGATGCGGCAGAAATGTCTTGCTTGTAGTGGCCCCAGTTAACGCCGCCGATAGTGATTCCCAAAGCCATGAGTAGAAGGCCGAAAATGTTTTCGACCATGATTTTTAAGCCGTATTTGACTCGCCCCCAGATGGTCGCTGAGTCGGTGCGGGCTTGGAATTCGGTCCTGAGGGTGCTGGGGTTGAAGCTGAGCTTGAGAGCCCTGGCTGAAATCGGATGATAGTTTTCGGGGCTGCCATAAATCTGTTGAATACCGGCCAGCACCTCGCGGTAGGTACCCTGCTGAGACCAGTTGTTTCTCTCAGAGGCGGTCACGATCAGGCTTAGGGTATGGCCGTGGGGACTCGGGATATCCTGCCAGCGGCATTCCAGACCGGTTAGGTTTGGGTATGGCCCCGCCTTCGCCCCATCTAGCCGATAGGTCGAGTCAGTTTTCACAAGCTCAGTGGCATAGGTAATCCCGCCGCCCATTAAGCTGGCCTGGCAGTAATGGGGAGAGATTCTGAACTTGGCGATGCGGATGGGGAAGCGACGTTTGATTTGAGCCACTGGCACCGTGCCAACCCGCAGTTCTAAGCCGAACGATTGGGTGGCCAGACTCTGTACACCTAGTAGGGCCGCGCGGGCAGGGTGCAGGTAGTCGGGCGGGACTAGCAGGGTTGCTCCGTCGCCGCCAAAGATAAAGGGAACTTCAAAAGGCTTAACGGCGTTGAGCACCGCGATGATCGAACTGGCCCCGATCAGATTCACATCTTTATAACGACCAGCAGATATGGCGTCCGTCGAGTTGGCAATATCCGTAATCAGCACGTACCAGTCGTCGGGTATGTCCTGGTAGTTAGTGGGGTTAGCCAGGTCGACAAATTTTGTGAAAACCGGCAATGACCTGTAAAAATCCCGAGTTGGCATATAGCTGGGATCCTGGGTTGGCAGTGGAAAGAAGCGGTAGGTAAAGCAGGCTTATTGTGCCCATTAGCACCCAGTGTTCGGATAATAAACAGAACTCTATGATGGAGATTCGATTGTTAGCATCCGTCTATCGAAAGGATTATGCCCATGGTTCTGATCGAGCCCTTGGGGCAAAGACCGAAACTTTCTCTCCCCTGACGTTGGGGAATCCTTTGCGGCCCGGCACCTATAACCCGATGCGCGGTGAGGTCACGGAGGGCAATTCCCTCGGGCGTGGATTTTCGCAGCTGGCGATTCGGCAGGGGGCGATGCCTGTTGGACTACCTCTAGAGACTAGGGTGAAAAAAGCTGTACGCGCCGATGACGGGCGATCGCCAGATCTCTGCGTTTCACCCACGGACGCTTGATCTGTGACGCGCCTGGCTATTCTGATCGTTGGGAACCGACCGCTGGCTGTTCCTGACTCTTCTCAGGAGATGACTCAATCGCAAGGGTTGGATCTAAGCCCGTTAGCCATTCGGGATGCTGCATTTCTTTGACCTTGAGCACGATCAAATATTCGTAAAACGCTTGCAAGGTGCACCAGGCCAGACCTGCCCGACCGTCTAGACAGCCCCCGAGCACAAACATCATGTAGAACCACCGCACAATCGGTCTCAGGGGCATGCGCAGGGACGCATCTTTGAGGGCGCGGCGGCGTTCGACTTCCGAGCGCCCGGCAACCAGGGTTTTCCAATCAACCTGTCCCTGGCTGAGCTGGTGAATGGTTTCTCGGGCTTCGTCGCTGGAATAGCGGTTGTGCTTTTCGATCCAGCGGCTAAGGCCTTTACTACAGGTGTAGTGGGGGTAGGTGGCCTGGAGAAAACCGGTGGATCCTTGACATACCTCCCGCTCCGTGTGGCCGTAGTCGTCAAACCACACCTGTCCCAGTTTTAATAGCCGCAGCTGATAGCGGGGAAACTGGGTGCTGTGGCGAATCCAGCGGCCCATGAACATCACCCGCTCAGCGGCGTAGTAGCCCACGTGGTCACCCCGTTGAGCCGCTGCCGTACATTCTTGAAACAGCTCGGGGGTCATGCGCTCATCGGCTTCTAGAATGTAGGCCCAGCCGTAGCGAGTGGGTACGTTTTCTAGCATCCAGGTGCGCTGCTTGCCGTGGCTTTCGAAGGGGTGCTGGACCACCTTGACGGGATATTGACTGGCAATCTCGGCGGTGCGATCGCGACTGCACGAATCCACCACAATCACGTCGTCGGATAGCAGCGCCGACTGAATGCAGGCCGCAATATCACGCTCTTCGTTATAGGTCAGGATGAAGATAGAAATCATGGGGCCTGTTCCAGAGGGGTTATCCTATCCCAGTCATCCCATTTTTGCCTGAAAGCGGGCCGATAGCCGCCCGGTCCGCCAGAAATAAACGTCGACAAGCCTGACCTTTAAGCTGAGATGAATCGCCGGACAAGCCTGACGGCAAACGGGGCAGTTTTGGAGGCTACAGCAAGCCCTTCAGCTGGCACAAGGTTTACCATCAAATAGAACAAGCTAACCCAGCGGCTGGTGATCCATTGCCCGGATTCGAGTTAGGCTGCCCAGCATCCGCCGCACAGTCAGGAGTCTGCCCCATGTCCCCAAACCATTCCCCCCCGCTGAAACAGCGAATCGCGGACTGGTGGCTGGCAATGGGACCGTTTGCTAAAGGTCTGACCCTTGCTCTGGCGCTGCCTTTGCTGATTTTGAACGGCTGGGCGATCGCCGCTCTATTTGGCTA
>PYEQ01000378.1 GCA_003017785.1 filamentous cyanobacterium CCP5
GAACTCAGTAGCTCTCGCACTTCTAGCTCAACCAGTTCTAGAAGTTCTTCGTCGTCGACCTGATCCTGCTTGTTCAAGAAAACTACGATGCTAGGGACACCTACTTGCTTCGCTAACAGAATGTGCTCGCGGGTTTGAGGCATTGGCCCATCTGCAGCAGAGCATACCAAAATGGCTCCATCCATCTGAGCCGCGCCCGTGATCATGTTCTTCACATAATCAGCGTGTCCAGGACAGTCCACATGAGCATAGTGACGATTTTCGGTCTGATACTCAACGTGGGCAGTGTTAATCGTGATACCGCGAGCCTTCTCCTCAGGAGCGGCATCGATATCTTCATATTTGCGAGCTTTGTCGCCGCTAGTTACGGCTAAAGCCATGGTGATGGCCGCCGTTAATGTGGTTTTACCATGGTCAACATGACCAATGGTACCGATGTTCAAGTGAGGCTTGTTGCGTTCAAACTTTGCACGTGCCATTTATTTTAAGTACCCCTCTATTGTCTAAGCGTTCCCACTGTTTTTAGCGATGATGGCCTCAGCCACGCTGCGAGGAACTTCGCTGTAGTGACTGAACTCCATCGAAAATATGCCTCGACCCTGCGTCTTAGAGCGAATGTCGGTAGCATATCCAAACATCTCAGCCAAAGGAACTTCAGCTGTCACCTTAGCAGTGCCTTCATCTGTTCCCATGCCTTCGATTTGGCCACGGCGGGAGTTTAAATCCCCCATGACGTCCCCCAGAAACTCCTCAGGAACCTCGACTTCAACTTTCATCGTAGGTTCAAGGAGTACAGGCGAAGCTTTCATAACCGCTTCTTTAATGGCCATCGAACCAGCAATCTTAAAGGCCATCTCAGAAGAATCTACATCGTGATAAGAACCGTCGACGAGAGTTACCTTGAGGTCAATAAGCGGGTATCCAGCTAGGATACCAGATTCGCATGCCTCTTTCATGCCCTGTTCGGCAGGGGCAATAAATTCTTTCGGTATCGATCCGCCTACGATTTTAGAGACAAACTCAAATCCCTCTCCCTCAGTATTAGGCTCTACTTCGATGACCACGTGACCGTATTGGCCTTTTCCACCACTTTGACGTACAAATTTACCTTCTGCCTGAACCGATTTTCGGATGGTTTCTCGATAGGCAACTTGAGGGGCGCCAATATTTGCTTCGACTCGGAACTCCCGCAACATGCGGTCTACCAGAATATCTAAGTGGAGCTCTCCCATGCCAGCAATGACCGTCTGGTTTGTTTCGGGATCAGTGCTAACTCGAAATGTTGGATCTTCTTCGGAAAGAGATTGCAATGCCTTGGAAAGCTTATCCATATCTTGCTTTGTCTTAGGCTCTACCGCTACAGAAATAACGGGTTCAGGAATGAATAACGATTCTAAGACAATTGGGTTGTCTAGGTCGCAAATCGTATCACCAGTGAAAGTGTCTTTTAGGCCTATGGCAGCCCCTAAATCTCCCGCTCTTAGTTCATCAACTTCGATACGCTCATCGGACTTAAGGATAATAAGGCGAGATATTCTTTCCTTCTTATCCTTAGTGGAGTTATAAACGTAGCTACCCTTGGCCAGAACTCCCGAGTAAACTCGCAAGAATGTCAGGCGACCATATGGATCAGCCATGATTTTGAAGGCTAAAGCGGCCAAAGGGACTTCATCATCTGCCTGACGAGAAGCCGTATCGCCACTGGGCAAAATCCCTTGTATGGGAGGTACTTCAGTGGGGGCAGGTAAATAATCAACGACGGCATCTAAGAGTAGTTGAACGCCGCGATTCTTAAAGGCAGACCCACACAGCATAGGGACAAGCGTACCCTCGAGAGCGCCCTTACGCAGAGCTAATACTATTTCTTCTTCAGTAATTTCTTCGCCCTCAACATACTTGAGGGTAAGGTCGTCGCTGGTTTCAGCTACTGCTTCAACCAGCTTGAGTCGATATTCTTCTGCAACTGCTCTTATGCCCTCAGGGATTTCAGTATCTTCCATATTTTGACCAAGGTCATCATGGTAGATACGGGCTCGCATCCTAACTAAGTCGACTACTCCCTGAAAATTGTCCTCAGCGCCGATGGGAATCTGAATAGGAATGGCATTGGCCTTCAAACGATCGCAGATTTGCTCGTACACCCTAAAAAAGTCTGCCCCAGTTCGATCCATCTTGTTGACGAAAGCAATTCTGGGAACGCGGTATCGATTGGCCTGGCGCCATACGGTTTCTGACTGGGGCTGAACACCACCCACTGAGTCGAAAACAGCGATGACGCCGTCAAGTACTCGCATCGAGCGTTCCACCTCAATGGTGAAATCGACATGCCCGGGGGTGTCAATGATGTTGATTTGGTGATCTCGCCAATGGGTTGTGATTGCCGCAGCCGTGATGGTGATGCCCCGTTCACGTTCCTGGGCCATCCAGTCTGTAACAGCAGTGCCGTCGTGAACTTCCCCAAGTTTGTGGACAACTCCTGAGTAGAAAAGAATTCGTTCAGTTGTAGTAGTCTTACCTGCATCGATGTGTGCGGCAATACCAATGTTGCGAATTTTCTTGAGGGGAACGCTACGAGCCACGGCTACCTCCTTTATATCGACCGCCAGGTGAAGCCTTCAGATACAGTCAGCAACTACAGGCACATACAAGTCCTCAAAGCGACCGCACATAACAAATAGATCACTAAACTAATAGCGATAATGGGCAAAGGCCTTATTAGCCTCAGCCATCCGATGGGTTTCATCGCGGCGGCGAACGGCGCCGCCAGTCTCGTTAGCCGCGTCCATCAGCTCGTTTGCCAACTTCATGGCCATACTCTTACCAGGACGCTGCCTTGAAAACTGAGTCAACCAGCGCAAAGCCAGAGCAATGCCTCGATCAGGACGGACTTCCATCGGAACCTGATAGGTTGCGCCACCAACTCTGCGCGCTTTCACCTCGACCAGGGGAGTCGCGTTGCGAACCGCTTGCTCAAACAAATCGAGGGGATCGCCGCCAGTCCGCTCTTCGATGAGACTGAAAGCCTTGTAAATGATGCGAGTTGCCACCGACTTTTTACCGCTGTCCATGATGCGTCTTACCATCATGCTAACCAATCGGCTGCTATAAACTGAATCGGGAGGGACTGGGCGCTTTTGGGCGACTGAACGACGGGACATTTACTTCTTTCGCAACTCCATATATCTATGTTAAGCAAAAAAGCCGTAGCAAAAGCCTTCGGCATAGATTCCAAGCATTGAAGACCAAGCAGACTTACCCAAATCCTACGGGACGACTTCTTGACAGCCACTTACACCGTAAGCTGGAAAGCTAACTACCCCTTAGGTCGTTTGGCACCATACTTAGAGCGCCCTTGACGACGATCCTTGACGCCAGCGGTATCGAGAGTTCCACGGATAATGTGGTAGCGAACACCGGGGAGATCCTTCACCCTACCGCCGCGGATCATGACCACGGAGTGCTCTTGAAGATTATGCCCGATTCCAGGGATGTAAGCAGTTACCTCAAAACCAGAAGTCAGCCTAACCCGAGCCACTTTGCGGAGAGCGGAATTCGGCTTTTTCGGCGTAGTCGTATAAACACGAGTGCAAACGCCGCGACGCTGGGGGCAGCTTTTGAGCGCCGGAGACTTGGTTTTTTGATTGGCTTTCTTGCGCTCACTCCGAATGAGTTGCTGAATGGTGGGCATGTTTAGGTGTTTCGGTGGATGATTAGGAAAATCTTGTCACAAGCTCTTACATTACCATTGTATTTTTGACTGCGTCAACTTCCTTGCTGGCAGCAATGGAAGTTGGGTGGGTGCAGTCAGCCGCAATCGAATCCTCGGGATCCAAGGTGAAGGAACTACCACAGCCACAGGTTTGGGCGGCATTAGGATTGATAAAACGGAAGCTTCCTCCGACAAGATCTTCTGAATAATCAATGGACAAGTCTTGGAGCCAACGCAGATATTGCTTGGAAATCAGGATCTGGAAATGACTACATTTAATGGTGATGTCATCCGTAGCAGGCTGCACTCCCATCTGCAGAGTGTAATGCCACGCGGCGCAACCACCAGCCTCTATGCCGATTCGAACCGATTCCCAGGAGAACGGCTGTAGATTGAAGCGCCGTTTGAGCTCTGTTTCCGCTGCTGTACTGATATGGATCATGAAGTTGGCTTGAGAGGTTTAGATCTATTCTGAGCCATTCTGTTAAACAAACAACTAAGGGCTGCCGGACAAGTGAGTTCGGCAGCCCTTAGTTTACAGGGACAGTTACTTGGGAAAATACCTTCCCTAGTCCGCCAACCCGACCTAATGCGTTTATAAGGACTAGTGGCCGTTAGTGGGGGGCTCTACACGGGCATAGTCATCATGGAATCGAACAATGTCGTCTTCTCCTAGGTACTCACCGTTCTGAACCTCGATTAGAACCATCGGGACAACACCGACGTTCTCCAGTCGATGGGGAGTACAGGGGGGAACGTAGGTTGACTGGTTGCTGGTAAGTAGGATCTCTTTTTCGCCGCAAACGACTTTAGCAGTCCCCGATACAACAATCCAGTGTTCGCTGCGGTGATGGTGCATCTGTAGACTAAGCCTGTGGCCTGGCTTGACTTCTATGCGCTTGATTTTGTAACGTGGCCCTTCCTCCAGCACAGTAAAAGAACCCCAGGGGCGGAGCTCTCCCCCGGCTGCTTCTATGCTGCTAGCAGAAGAGGGGACGACCATTGTAGCTGTACTGATAGCTTGGTCTTCTGAAGATGTTTTAGACATAGCTATATTCCCTTAAACCCGACTGGTAGGACTTTCGATAGATATTTGCCAGGGTGAACATTGATAGTACTAAAGGGTAACTCCAGTATGCCCAACCCTATCTGTAATGACGGCTACTAGCCTACTAAGCTACTTGTAGATGTTGCTTGCTGATTGCCTAGTCTGCTTGTGGTAGTTGAACTAGTGTCTCAATTAGTTTAACAGCGGTACTGGGATGGTCGACCTCAGACCAGGGCTAGGGATGAACACGGCTCGATTTTTTCACATTTCTGTCAGACCATTAAAGCTAACTTCACATAGCCATCGGGACCCTTAAGAAGAATAGTGTTGGCCAATGCTCTTTCGGTATAGCTA
>PYEQ01000379.1 GCA_003017785.1 filamentous cyanobacterium CCP5
GAGTATTGGGGGGGGCCGATGGACGGGGTGCCTCAGGCATGGAAGTTCTCCCTGAAATCTATATTGATATCGAGTAGATTTGGCTGGCTGGTTGCCCAGATGTAATGCGGTGTGCTAGTTCCTAATATCCATACATTTCCCATTTCTTCAAGATTACCTAACGCCGAGGCCGGTGGGACGGGTTTGCTTGCCTGCGAGGTAGAAATTACGGTTAGGTTTAGCCTACAAAATGAGCGCTTTAGCTCGGTCTCAGTCTGTGTTACCTTAGGAAGGTTGTCTAAATCGCACATCCGGAATTTCGGGTGTCCCGCTGGGGATGCTTTCGGATGGAGGATAAACCCGAAAGGAGAAAAAGCATATGCCAGTAGTTACTCTACCCGAACTACTCGAGTCGGGGGTTCACTTTGGGCACCAAACCCGCCGCTGGAACCCCAAGATGGACCCTTACATCTTTACTTCCCGCAACGGCGTCCACATTATTGATCTGGTGCAAACCGCCAAGCTCATCGACGAGGCCTACACCTTTGTCCGTAGTGCTGCAGAGCAGGGTCAGAAGTTTTTGTTTGTTGGCACTAAGCGGCAGGCTGCGGGAATTGTCGCCCAGGAGGCTAGCCGCTGCGGTTCCCACTATATTAACCAGCGCTGGCTGGGAGGCATGCTCACCAACTGGACCACGATTAAATCTCGAGTTGACCGGCTTAAAGAGCTAGAGCGCATGGAAGAGACCGGAGCGATCGCTCGCCGTCCGAAGAAAGAAGGGGCTGTTCTGCGGCGCGAACTAGAAAAGCTCCAGAAATATCTAGGCGGTATCAAAGCCATGCGACGTCAGCCTGACGTCGCCATCATCGTGGACATTCGCCGTGAGTACAACGCCGTTCAAGAATGTCACAAGCTCGACATTCCGATTATTTCGCTGCTGGATACTAATTGCGACCCGGATCTGGTAGATGTACCCATTCCTGGTAACGATGATGCCATTCGCTCCATTAAGCTGATTCTAGGGAAACTGGCAGACGCCATTTACGAAGGCTCCCACGGTCAAGTGCCTGGAGACAGCGACTTTGATTACGATGGTGCCGAAGAGGACTACGACTATGACGAAGAGTCTTCTGATGGTGGTGAAGAAGAGTAATAGTTGTCCATTCCCGCAACCTATTCCCCTGGGTACCGCGGACCCGTTTAGTAGTTAGCAGTTAGCGTGTTAGGAACTAGGTCGTCATGGCAGAGATCTCTGCAAAACTGGTTAAAGAGCTGCGCGATAAAACTGGCGCAGGCATGATGGATTGCAAAAAAGCCCTCAAAGAAAATGATGGCGACACGGAAAAAGCCGTCGAGTGGCTGCGGCAGAAGGGCATTGCCTCTGCGGCTAAGAAAGAAGGGCGGGTGGCTGCTGAGGGATTAGTTAGCAGCTATATTCACACTGGCGGTCGCGTGGGTGTGCTGGTAGAAGTCAACTGCGAGACAGACTTTGTCGCTCGTCGGGAAGAGTTCACCGGCCTGGTCAAAGACGTGGCTATGCAGATTGCTGCCTGTCCCAATGTTGAATACGTCCGCATCGAGGATATTCCCTCCGCTATCGTGGAGCAGGAAAAGTCCGTTGAGATGGGTCGCGAAGACATGGCTAACAAGCCAGAAAATATTCGCGAAAAAATAGTTGAGGGCCGTATTCAAAAGCGTCTAAAAGAGCTGTCCTTGATGGATCAGCCTTTTATCCGAGACCAAAACATCACCGTTGAGGAGTTGGTCAAGCAAAGCGTGGCCCAGCTGGGTGAAAATATCCAGGTCCGCCGCTTTGCGCGATTCGTCTTAGGTGAAGGTATTGAGAAAGAGGAAACTAACTTCGCCGACGAAGTAGCAGCTCAAACGGGCCAAAAGCAAGAGGCTCCCGCCCCAGCCGAAGAGGTTAAAACTGATAAGAAAAAGACGGGCAAAAAAAAGAAGTAGTCTAAGGGGGCCAGCTTTCGCTGTGCCCAATTGGAATTTCTGATTATCTGAAGGGGGCAGGTTGGCAACAACCTGCCCCCGGTTCGTTAGTTTAAAGCGTGTTAGGCGATCGCCTAACACGCTAGGGGTAGAGGGCAACATCCGTAGGCCCAACAAGTCTCAGGGATACTGATGGAACTACCCTCTATGACCATTGGTTAAGTATGGACACGAAGAAATGGTTGGTACTGCTGACAGCATCCGCAAAGCAATGGGCGTCATCGAAGCTTCAACGGAGATGATGGCGGAAGAGTTGCAAGATCGCTATCGGGATTATCTGGGGCTTTTGGGTGAGGCAGCCAAGCGACAGTTAATTCTGACCAGTTTTCAGCTATGCACCCAGGCTTACCCTGACGCCTTTTTGAAGCTGAGTGTCCCTGAACGGGAGAAGCTTCAGCAGCAGCTGCGGAAGATCGGTACCCAGAGCCAAGAGCAGTTTCTCGGGCTGCTAGAACGGTCTAAAGATTGGGAAACGGCTCCCGATGAGCTGCCACAGGAACTGCTAGCGGCCTTGGGACGGCTACCGGCGGCAAAGACATCTGATGCTGCCATCAAGACAGCTGATCAAGGGGAGATGGCCGACTCAGAAGCTGAACTAACCGGCTCTACTCAGGAACAAGCCGGCGATCAGCCCCCAGCAGCGGGAGCGGAGAGCGAGCTAGAGCCGTCGACGGAAGAACCGATGATGAAGGCGATGCTGATGAACGCTGTCATTGAAGCGCTCGGAGCGGCCCGAACTGCCGAAGGTGATGGCCTGACCCCACTACGGCTAGCGCGGCGATACACCGCAATTGAAGGCCAGCTTCGGCAGATCCTTAAGGATTTATCTAAGTCAGCCAATGCGTTGCTGCAGCAGTTTAAGGTATTGCCCAACCTGCCGGATGCGATTCTCTCGGCGGCAACGGAAGCGGAAATGCCTAACGATAAGGCTGGGGCACCGAACATGCTGAATGTGCTGATCGAGATGGGAGAAGTCCATTCCGAAGACGAAGACGAAGACGATGACGAAGACGATGACGAAGATGAAGACGATGAGGATCTCATCGGTGAAGACGATGACTCTGAAAATCAGGGCCCGCGAGCCATGGCCCATCTTGTGGCTTTGAATTTACGACTAGCCGATATTGAATTCACGGATGCCCGACTTTCTATGCAGCGCAGCCGCTTGAGAAAGTCCCTTGAAAAGCTCAAGCAGCTGGCGAGAAAATACCAAAAGAAGCAGCGGGAGCTTTCAGTGGCAGAGGCAGAATCTGCCTGGCGATCCGTCTGGTACGATGAGGAGCCTTCAGGCGGTTCTGGAAGTCTTTAAGATGCTATGGCAGAAGGTGCTGTTAGAAGAGAAGTGTCGCCAGACTGGGGACGTCTCCAGCGATCGCTCACCGTCGAAGCAGAGCGGGGATTTAATAATCTGGTGGGTCGGGAGCATCGCTTCAGTGATTTCTTAAGCCAGCAGCTCCGACAGCCCCCTGCGACTCTCTCCGCCGAGGATCAGCAGATCTGGCATCAGCTTGCGGATCAGTTTAGCCAGTACAGCGACCTGGCTTTTTCAGCCCGGCAGCATCTAGTGGCGGACACCCGCCGCACCCTCCATCAAACCCAGCGGCAGTTGGAAACAATCCAACGGCGGCAATCGACTTCGACCACGGGCAAACCCGGATCCCAAGCCGCCAGCCCTAAAGCTCGGGAGAAAATCCCTAAGGTGACGCCTCTGTCGACCGTCCCTGAAGGCAGTCGGCAGCCTCAGCTGGACTGGCCAGTGACCTATCTCAAGGGTATTGGGCCCAAAAACAGCGATCGCCTCGCCAAGCTGGGGCTACTCACCGTCAAAGATTTGCTGTTTTACTACCCCCGCGACCACATCAACTACGCCCGCCAGGTAGCGATCGCCCAGCTAGAACCGGGGGAAACGGTGACGGTGGTGGCGACGGTGAAGCGCTGCAACTGCTTCAGCAGCCCCCGCAACCCCAAGCTGACGATTTTCGAGCTGCACCTGAGGGATCACAGCGGTAGCTTGAAACTGAATCGGTTCTATCCAGGGGCGCGCTACAGCAACCCCAGCTGGCAGCAGCGCCAGAAGCGGCAGTTTCCAACCGGGGCAACAGTGGCGGCCTCGGGGCTGGTGAAAAAAGGCAAGTACGGCATCACCCTGGAAGACCCCGACCTGGAGGTAATCGACAGCCGGGGCGAGATTGATTCCCTCAAGGTGGGGCGGGTGGTGCCGGTGTACCCCCTGACGGAAGGAGTACATGCGGATCTGGTGCGGAAGGCGGTGGTGGCAGCCCTGCCCGCGGTGGCGACTTTGCCAGAACCGCTGCCAGTGGACATTCGCCAGCGCTATGGGCTCATTGGGGCAGGGGAGGCGATCGCCAGCATTCACTTTCCTGAAACCGATGAGGCACTCCAGGCGGCTCGGCGGCGGTTGGTGTTTGATGAATTTTTCTACCTCCAGCTGGGGCTCCTGCGGCGGCGACAGCAGCAGCGACAGCAGCAGACCTCGGTGGTGCTGGCCCCCACCGGAGAGCTGATTGAATCGTTTTACAGCGTGATTCCGTTTGCCTTCACTGGCGCCCAGCAGCGGGTGACGAACGACATTCTCAACGACCTCCAGCAGAACGTACCGATGAATCGGCTGGTGCAGGGGGATGTGGGTTCTGGTAAGACGGTGGTGGCGGTGGTGGCGATTCTGGCGGCCATCCAGGCAGGCTACCAGGCGGCTCTGATGGCCCCGACGGAGGTGCTGGCGGAGCAGCACTACCGCAAGCTGGTGGAGTGGTTCACCCAGCTGCATCTGACGGTGGATCTGCTGACCGGGTCAACCCGGGCCGCTAAGCGGCGGGGCATTCACGGGGAGCTGGCCACCGGGGAACTGCCAGTGCTGGTGGGTACCCACGCCCTGATTGAAGATCCGGTGCAGTTCCAAAATCTGGGGCTGGTAGTGATTGACGAGCAGCACCGGTTTGGGGTGCAGCAGCGGGCGCGGCTCCAGCAAAAAGGGGACAACCCCCATGTGCTCACCCTGACGGCCACCCCGATCCCCCGCACCCTGGCCCTGACCCTCCACGGGAATCTGGATGTCAGCCAGATTGACGAACTACCCCCAGGGCGTAAGGCGATTC
>PYEQ01000380.1 GCA_003017785.1 filamentous cyanobacterium CCP5
CTGCAGAGATGATCCCGTCAAGCGCTGACTACAGGCTGCCAGGGCCAAAGAGCCTAGGAAGAAGGGGCCGGTTTTGAGTAGCTCTCGGCGGCTGGGTCGGACGTTTCTCAGCGGTGCCATGGCCAGGCTGCTCCTAAACTCTGAGGCAGGGATGACGGGGAAAGAAATTCCCTCTGGCTACATCCTAATCAGTCCCCACGGATTTATCGAAGGTGCCTCGCTCCAAAACCACGATTACCCCCTCTACTTCCTGTAGCGCGATTAATCCCGCCCGTTGCGGCGGGGCATGGGCGATCGCAAAGTCCGTCGCATATTGAGCAATGACCAGGGGCCATATCTGCTGCTAGCTGACGTCAAAGGCGGCTTCATCTGCAGGCTGGGGGGGAAAGTCGACCATTTTGCAATCCCTAAACTGGATCTCCCAAGTCCTCCCCGGACAATCTCGAAATTGCCGCGCCCTAGCCGGGGACTGGGTGGCACTGAACAGACATAGGCTGCTCATCCCCAGGGCGAAAGGCATGGATAGGAATTTCATGGTGCTTCTCCGTCTCAAGGTGGCAGAACTCATGGGTGAGTCCGTCCCGGGAATAGGCCACAGCCTCGCCCATTCCTGGAACGAAGCCATCATAAAAAGATGCAGCCTTAGCCGTCCGGTACTGCTGTCATCGATCGCCATGACGCAGGTCATGGCTGGCATCGGCAAGGGAATGGGGAGGGGTGAGGTGCTGGTGAGCCCACAGGGCGGCCTGGCGCGATCGCGCCCCCAGCTGCGAGAGGATGCGGGTCAGGTGGTTTTTGACGGTGCCGATACTCAGATGGAGAGTCGTGGCCATTTCGCGATTGGTGTAGCCTTGCCGCAGCAGATGCAGAATATCCAGCTCCCGCTGGGTAAACCGGTGCTGATAGTCCGCCTCAGGGCAGGGGGGGCGACGCTGGGTAAACACCTTTGGGGCGATCGTCGGGCCGAGGTGCCCGTAGCCCTGGTATACCGTGCGAATGGCCGCCGCCAACTGCGGTGTGGGCGTACTTTTCAGCAAATAGCCCAGGGGCCCCGCCCTCAGCGACGCCTGGATATAGTCATCTTCATCAAAGGTGGACAGGACGAGAATACGAATCCAGGGAAATCGTTGATGAATGGTGCGCGTAGCCTCCACCCCATCGACTTGCGGCATCCGCATATCCATGAGGATCACATCCGGCTGATGGTGCTCCGCCAGGGCGATCGCCCCTCGACCATCCATCGCCTCCGCCAAAATTTCCATATCGGGCTCTAGGCTCAGGAGCCGCACCAACCCCTGGCGAAACATCCCTTGATCATCCGCCAAAACCAAACGAATCATCGTGGAATCCATAGCTGAATGAAGGTTCCTTGACCTCTCTGGCTCTGTACTTTGAGCTGTCCCTTGAGCAGCTGGGTGCGCTTCTGCATCCCCCGCAGCCCAAACCCTGACAGGGGTTCATCTCCCTCGAAGCCCACCCCATCATCCTGCAGCTCTAGCCAAATATCGGTGCTGGTAGCATATCCTCGCAGGTGCACCTGACGGGCTTGAGCGTGTTTTTGAATGTTGGTCAGCTCCTCCTGCAGGATGCAGTAGAGCTGATGGGCCACCTTGGGCGGCAGCCTTGGGAGCTAGAGTTGATGATTGATCGTGAGCGGATGGAGTGCCCGCATTTGTTCAATCAGCTCACGGATGGCCTGATTGAGATCAAACTGGCTATGGCGCATGGTCTGCACCGACAGTCGCACATCCTGTAAGCATCGATGGGTAAGCTTTTGGGCCGTGGCTAAAGCTCCCGCTGCGGCCACGGGCTCTTGCTGGGTTAGCCGCTGGATCAGTTCGAGCTGGACGCTCAGGGTGGTGAGGGAATGGCCTAAACCATCGGCGGCGCTGGGGTTTCGAGATGGGAACTGAGCCAATTTTGAGTCAAACTCATCCCTAAAATAAACCATTCTACCCAGCGGAGGGTGCGGCGCAGTTGGGATGAGCAGGGGGATACGGCCATCGCAAACACTGAGATAAAAGGCGGCTACTTTGTACCATACTGCGACGGTGACTATCACCGTGATGACTAGAGTCATGGTTATGGGATGACCCCGGGTAGTCACACCAGGCCAACGACCGTTTTACCGTGATGAGCGTTCACGTTATTACTGAAGAGAGTGCTCCAATGCCGCAACCTATTTGGCGACTCCGACTGCGCGACTGCTTTGTGTTAGGAACGTTACTCTGCCCCCTAGCCGCCCAGGCTGCGCCCGCCCCCCTGTTCAATGCCATCTTGCCGGATATTCAACGGCAGCTGCCTGGAGACTTGCAGGTGCGGCTACCGAGCTATGTCCCCGAGGCGCAAGCACCGCTGTACCCGTCGATCGGGGTCGATGCCGCCGGACTCATTGTGCATGTATCGCCGGATCCGGACTGCGATCGCAGCGTGCAACCCAATTGTCTGACCGGCGGCGGGGCCGCCGCCATGGATCCTACCGCCTTTGCCGCCTGGCAGCAGCGCCACGCCGATCAGCTGACCCCGGTGGCGTTGGCCAACAACATCACGGGGCGCTACCTCACGGTTAACTACGGCGAGGGCGAAATCCGCTACGTTGCCTGGTAGCAAAACCAGACGGGGTATGTCCCGGGGGCAGTCGCAGAGGGCATTTCCCAGCATGAATTTCTGCGGGTCGCGAACTCCATAATTGAGTCAGACCCGATTGAATAGCCACAGGGGGCTGGCAGGGCCCAGTCATGGGCTTGGGAAAAATTATCAATCCCTAACCGGAGCGGCCAGAGCAGTCCCTACTTAGACACAGAGGCCAGGGTCGGCTGTTCGCTGTGTTCTCCGGCCTCTGTCAGGGAGCCTTTTTCTTTCGCCACGGCCCGTTCAACGTTGAATCGATAGCCCACGTTGCGCACGGTTTGGATAATGCCAGGCTGCCGGGGGTCGTCTTCAATTTTCTTTCGCAGGGACAAAATGTGGGTGTCAACGGTGCGGGGGTTGTCAATGGCATCTGGCCAGGCCCGCCGCAGCAGATCAGAACGGCTGAGGGGAGTGCCTGCCGCCTGGGTCAGCACGTACAGCAGGCTAAACTCCTGGGGGGTCAAATCAATGAACTCTTCCCGATAGCGCACCCGACGCTGCACCAGGTCGATATTCAGGTCGCCGTAGTTGAGAGAAGCGGGCGCACTCATCAGGCGGGAACGCCGAATCAAAGCCTCCACTCTCGCCAAAAACTCCTGCATGCCGAAGGGCTTGGTCAAATAGTCATCAGCGCCGGCCTTAAGACCAGCGACAACGTCGGATTCAGCATTGCGGGCCGACAAAATCAAGCTGAGGGGCTGGCCGTGGGTTTGCAGCCACCGGCACATTTCCAGCCCATCGCCATCCGGCAGTTGAGAATCTAAAATCACCAGCCCTGGCTGACGCTGCTGATAGGTATCCCGTGCCTGGGCGATGTCGCCAGATTGATACACTCGATAGCCAGCCTGTTGCAAATGCCAGCCTAAGAGCGATCGCAAATGGGGATTACTTTCAATAATTTGGACGGCAACGGATCCCACAGAAATTAAGGGTATATACCTTAACATCGAATATGGGTCTTACCGTAGCAGAAGCATTTCGGGGGTTTTGTAGCTGGTGTTACGCCCCTTCTACAGCGGATAGCAGCCTTGCTGTGGCTGTTACCCGGTGATTATTTTTCCGGCTGAGGAGATGGGTTTTGGGAACTCCCCCTGCCCAGGGATGCCAAAACCACCCAAAATCCGCAAAAATATACGCAGAAGGTGAAGCTATTTGGGAACTCACCCTGTAGAACTCATGGCTGACTATGCTTCAGGACACTAAAACCATTCGCTTTTACCAGCGGCTAACCGACGGCCTCGTCGCCCAGTGGAACCGAGGCTATCGCAATGACGAACTGCGGCTGTACATCGAAGGCTATCTGGCGGCCCTCCGCCACAGCGATGCCATCGAACCCTATCTGATTAACCGCTTAGAGGAAGAAGTGATTCGCTTTTTATACGATCCAGCTAGCTTTGCCGTACCGGAACCTCAACCCGAAACCGATTTCTACTAAATGTTTAGCCATGAAAAAGCGCCGCGCTAGTTAGCGCGGCGCTTTTTGCAACGATTCGAATGGGTGAGTAGAGAGCTTAAAAACCTCCTAGCTGAATTAGGAAGCGAGGGCCACCTCAACCATTTCCCGTAGCTGACCGCTCTGGTAAAGCTCGATCATGATATCTGAACCGCCTAGAAACTCGCCGTTCAGATATACCTGGGGAATGGTCGGCCAGTTGGAATATTCTTTAATGCCCTGGCGAATTTCAGCATCTTCGAGAACGTCGAAGGTCTCGAAAGGAATTCCCAGAATATTGAGAATCTGGACGACATTATTAGAAAAGCCGCACTGGGGCATCAGCTTGTTACCTTTCATAAACACCATCACAGGATGGCTTTTCACTAGGGTATCGATGCGTTCTTGGGCTGTAGCAGTCATGGGTTCGCGAATCTCCAAATAAGTGGCTCAAAACAGAAATGAACAGCTTAAGCAGATGTCTGGGCTGACCAAGTCTCGGGGGTGTAGGTCTTCAGGGCTAGGGCGTGAATGGCTTCGCTGGACATGGCTTCCCGCACGGCACCGTACACAAGCTGGTGCTGCTGCACGAGGGAGCGGCCTTCGAATTCGGACGAGACTACGGTGACCTGATAGTGATCGCCACCACCGGTGAGATCTTCCACCTGAATCTGGGCATCGGGCAGTCCGGCCTTGATCATCGTAGCTACCTGATCGGGGCTGATCATGAACGGTTCCTTATGACTCGACAACGACTCAGCAAAAATAATTCAAAGGATTCGGCGGCGCAAGTCTGCGCTAAGTTCGCATCTAGTCTAGCGAATGCCCTCAAAACCAACAGCGTTGGAAAAGCTACCGCCCTTGGGGGGCACCGGCTGCGTTTCCGGTGCTGTATGGTTCGTCAACGAACCCCAGCTCAAACAGCTGCTGGTAGGCCCGCTGGCCTAAAGCGCGGCTGGGATTCTGACTGGTAATCACTTCGATGAGCAGGGGAACGGCCAGGTCAACTCGGTTCTGGGAACGGTAAACCAG
>PYEQ01000381.1 GCA_003017785.1 filamentous cyanobacterium CCP5
CGCTGGGAAGATCAGGCCGAATCCGTCATTATCGAACACCAACATCTCAAATCGGGGGTGGCTTCTCTGCAGTCGGCCCGCTGGGAATTGAATAATCCTTTACTGGATTATGTCCGGGAAGCGAAGGAACTGGTGGCGATTGAGGATACCGCCGATCCGACCTCGCCGTTTAAGCAGGAGCTTGACGGGGTCCGAAAGACCCTTAAGCAATGGAAGATTCGCTCCTGGCTGATTGCGCCACTGATTTACCAGGATCGGCTGCTGGGGGTGATTGAGCTGCACCACTGTCAGGCTCAGCCCTATGCGTGGAATGAAGATGATCAGGGGCTAGTTGATGCGATCGCCACCCAGCTGAGCGTGGCCATTATCCAAGCGGAAGCCTATGCCAACCTACAGCGGTTAAACCACCAGCTTGCGGCCCTAGAGCGTACCCGCAGCAACCTGATTGCCATTACCGGCCATGAGCTGCGCACGCCGTTGTCGACGATTCAGGTGTGCTTAGAAAGCCTGGCCACCGAACCCGACATGCCTCAGGAGCTGCAGCAAACCATGCTGGACTCTGCCCTAGAAGACGCGGAACGAATGCGGAGGCTGGTGCAGGACTTCTTGACCCTGTCTCGCCTGGAGAGCGGTCGCATTGAGTGGAATCTGGAATCGTTATCCCTGGAAGAATGTATTGACCTGTCCCTGAGCAGCATCCATGCCCAGCAGCACCAGGACACCTATCCCGACATCACGGTGGAACTCCCCCCTCGCCTGCCGCTGGTGAGAGCGGACGGGGAATGGCTGGTGGAGGTGCTGGTGAAGCTGCTGAACAATGCCTGTAAGTTCACGGCCACTGATGAGACGGTGATGATTCGAGCCCAGCAGCGGGACGATCAGATGCTTGAGGTAATCGTGGCCGATACCGGTCGAGGGATTGAGCCGGATCGCCTGGAGGTGGTGTTTGATCGCTTCTACCAGGAGGAAGGGGCCCTTAGGCGCACCACCGGAGGCACGGGCTTGGGGCTGGCCATGTGTCGGCAAATTGTTGAGGGACTAGGCGGTGAAATTTGGGCCACCTCGGCGGGTAAAAACCAGGGCAGCGAGTTCCATTTCACCCTGCCGGTGGCCCAAGGGGAAGTCAGCCGCGGCGTATCGACCCGGACTAAGCCTACGGCCCTGCGATCGCCCCGTCACCTCTATCGTCCCCAGGAGTCTCTGCTCATCGATGAGACGATTGGCTAAGGCTACCCTTCTGGTAGTTCTGGCCCTGGCCCTGAGCTAGCTTAGGGCATCTGAAGAACTGTTACACTTCCTCACAAACGTTATTGTCGGGTCATCTGACGATGATAGGATGCCGAACAAATGGTTTAGAGAACGCATTTATGGCTGAAACTCTGACGGGTCAAACTCCTATATTCGGTGGCAGCACTGGCGGTTTGCTGACGGCTGCTGCAGTGGAAGAAAAGTACGCAATCACTTGGACAAGCCCTAAGCAGCAGGTATTTGAAATGCCGACTGGGGGCTCCGCCATGATGAACGAAGGCGACAACCTGCTCTACCTGGCTCGCAAAGAGCAATGTTTAGCACTTGGCGCCCAGCTGCGGACTAAGTTCAAGCCTAAGATGGAAGACTACAAAATCTATCGGATATTTCCAAACGGTGAAATGCAATATTTGCACCCTGCCGATGGAGTCTTCCCTGAGAAAGTGAATGAAGGCCGTGAAAAGGTCAACGACGTGGCCAGAAATATTGGTGCTAATCCTGATCCGGCTACAGTCAAGTTCAGCGGCAAGGCGACCTACGAGGTCTAAAGCCATAGCCGACTGATTCGGTGACCGTATGCTTTTAGAGGGCACAGCCATGCTGTGCCCTTTGTTGTCTCTCTTGACTGTCTTCAAAGGCGCGATGATTTTTCCGGAATTCGACCAGTTTCAGGCCTTAGCCAGCCAGGGAAATTTTATTCCTGTTTACCAGGAGGGCTTGGCGGATTTAGATACGCCGGTGTCTGCCTGGTACAAGGTATGTGCAGGGCAGCCCTACAGTTTTTTGCTGGAGTCAGTGGAGGGTGGTTCCCTGGGGCGCTACAGCCTGCTCGGCTGTGATCCGCTGTGGACCCTAGAAAGCCGAGATCAGACGACCCACCAGCGCCATCGAGATGGTCAAGTAGACACCTACACGGGTAACCCGTTTGAAATTTTGTCTGAATGCCTGGCCCCCTATCAGCCGGTGCAGCTGCCTGCTTTGCCCCCCGGCATTGGTGGGCTGTTTGGGTTTTGGGGCTATGAGCTGATTCGCTGGATTGAGCCGACGGTGCCGATTTATCCGGCAACCGCTGACGATTTGCCGGATGGGCTATGGATGCAGGTCGATAGCCTGCTGATTTTTGATCAGGTGCAGCGTAAGATCTGGACCGTTGCCTACGCGGATTTGCGCCAGAGCGACAACCTCAGACAGGCATACGATCAGGCCTGCGATCGCATTGAGCAAATCCAGGCCAAACTGGCTCTGCCCCTGCCCGAAAAGCACGCCCAGCTTAGATGGACTCCCCCCGCCAGCTCAAATGCCGATAGTCCTAGCTATGAAAGCAATCGCACCCCAGCAGAGTTTTGCTCAGCCGTAGAGAAAGCAAAGGCCCACATCCAGGCTGGAGATATTTTTCAAGTAGTGATCTCACAGCGGCTTAAGACCTTCTATGATGGCCATCCCTTCGATCTTTACCGCTCCCTGAGGCTGATTAATCCCTCCCCCTACATGGCTTATTTCAACTTCTACGACTGGCAGCTGATTGGCTCCAGCCCTGAGGTGATGGTGAAAGCAATCCTAGGGGAAACAGGGGAAACAAAAATGGCTACCGTTCGCCCCATTGCCGGTACCCGGCCCCGGGGCAAGACCCCAGCAGACGATTGGGCCTATGAGCAAGACCTGCTGCAGGACCCCAAGGAAATTGCTGAACATGTCATGCTTGTGGATCTTGGTCGGAATGATCTAGGCCGGGTCTGTCGCAGCGGCACCGTCAGTGTCAATGAGCTGATGGTGATCGAGCGTTACTCCCACGTGATGCACATCGTCAGCAACGTAGTCGGCGAACTAGAGCCCAATAAAACGGCCTGGGAGCTACTCAAAGCCTGTTTCCCGGCAGGGACCGTCAGCGGGGCTCCCAAAATTCGGGCCATGCAGATTCTCCATGCCCTGGAGCCTTGTCGGCGGGGACCCTATTCGGGGGTGTATGGCTACTATGACTTTGAGGGGCAGCTAAACACGGCGATTACGATTCGAACCATGGTGGTTCAGCCCCGTAGCGACGGGGGGCACTGGGTCAACGTCCAGGCCGGAGCAGGGCTGGTGGCGGACTCGGTGCCCCAGCAGGAGTTCCAGGAAACCCTGAATAAAGCCAAGGGCATGCTAGAAGCTCTGCGCTGTTTGCAACCGCCCAAAACCTAAGGGCAGCAGCCTCTATGGCGATTTGGCCACCCACTGTTGAGCCGTTCCTGCCTTGAGAATGGTCGCCTCATAGGGAATCACGCCGACGACTTCACTGCCCAGGCACTGGGCCGCGGCATAGGACAGATCAAGGGAGCGATCGCCAATGTAGGGGCCGCGATCATTGACCCGCACGACAACGGTCTTATCGTTGAGCTGATTGCGCACCTTCAGGTAGGTACCAAAGGGCAGAGATGGATGGGCAGCGGTCAGATGATACTGATTGAAGGTTTCCCCCGTCGCCGTAATCCGACCATGGAAATAGGGACCGTACCAGGACGCGGTGCCTGAGAACTGCTGGTCGGTAGCGGTAATGCCAAGGGTTGCCATTTGGGCAATTGCCAAATCCACCGGCGGCAGATCAAACGCCTGACGGAGATTGTTGGTCCAGTAAACGGCGGCTAGCTTGTGCTGATTGGCTTCAACGCCGAAGCCATCGTCAATGACGAACACAATATTCTTATCGAGACCGACGGCAGCGTAGCTATCAGTAATCAGCGGCTGCACGGCCTGGGGATCAAACGGTTCTGTGGTCAGTAGTCGTCTGAGGCCTTGAACCACCTGCTGGGCGGCTTCTGGCTCAGTGGTTTCGCCAATCAGCCTGTCATGAAGCCAGACCTGATAGCGCGGCTGCTCGGCTAGCTGAGGGGTAGGAAAGCAGCTGCTGGGGGGCTGGTAGGCGGTCGAGCTATCGGTGATCGAAACCACTGCGACTTCGGGAATGGCCTCCCACATATCCCAATCAAAGGATGGGCTAAAGGTCTTAGAGAGACTCGCGATCAGCGGAGAGAGGCGATCAACACCGGATTCTGGGCGATCTGAGCGATCTGAAAAATCCGCGATCGCATCTTCATGAATCGCTGTGCTGACTGTCTCTTCTAGCTGTTCCCATTGAGGCGTGGTAGATGCATAACTGCTGAGTAGCGAGGCTACCCAGAAAAATCCCATAAAATCCATAGACTCGCGTAGAAAGCAACTCATGAAGAGCTGGAAGCTAAACAGGCGCTGGAGATTGGAGTCCCTGACTAAGCCCAACCCCGGGGGGCGGCGGCCCAATATCCATCAATAGCTCTTCATGTACAGTGGGGCAGCTGAGAACAGCTGGCCATCTGTCATTGGTAACAACCTGTACTAGATGTCCCTTGAACAAATCATCTCGAGAAATACTCAAGGGCCATTAACAGCAGGTTTATCTCATCGAGGAGAGAGATAAATTGGCCATGAATTTAGGTGCTCCTTAAAAGTTTTGTATCTTATCTAGCAGACATGCGAGCCCCCTAGTATACATCACTGTTCGAATGGCGATAAATCGAGCATCTTTACTGGCCCAACTCGGGACCCATCTCCGAGCAATAGCCCACGATCGCAATCCCTATCTAGCCACCCAGAATCATTTCTTTGTCCAGCAGTATCTCCGGGAAGGGCTGGAGATCGCCGGGGAGGTGAGGGACCATGCTTTCGAGGTGCGGGGCCGGACCCACCATAACTGGATGGTCAAAATCCCTGGCCGTGAACCGGGACGATCCCCCCTGCTAATCGGGGCCCACTATGATACGGTGCCGGGATCCCCGGGGGCAGACGACAACGCCACCGGTGTGGCGGTGCTGCTAGAGCTGGCCTGCTTTTTC
>PYEQ01000018.1 GCA_003017785.1 filamentous cyanobacterium CCP5
GGGCAGGGGGAGAGGGGGAGCCTGACTGCTGACTCCTCACTCCTTGCTCCTCACTCCTCACCAGCCCATCAACATATCCTCTCAGGGCCTCAGCCGCTGCCGGATTGTGGGCTCCATCAATCAGCAATAAATGTCCCTGCCAGCGCACCCATTCCAGGCGACCAGGCCAGCGGGTCTGGGCTAGCCCCTCAAGGATCGCCTCGACGGGGATGTCCCAGCCCTGGGATCGAAGCAGGGTGAGGGCGGCGATCGCCAGGGCAGAATTGACCCGCTGATGGGAACCTAGCAGCGGTAGGGGATAGGTCAGCCCCACTAGGGCATCGGGGGCATCCAGAGGGGTGCCTGACACAGACAGTCGCTTGCCCCCGCGATATTGGGCTCGGTCTCCCAGGTCGATGGCGGGTTCCGGCCAGAGGCTGGGACAGCCGACGGCTAGCAGCCGTTGAGCTACAACTTGGCGAGCCTCCTCTGGCAGCGGGCCGATCACAGCCGGGCAGTTCGGTTTAAGAATTCCGGCTTTCTCCCCGGCGATGTGGGCCAGGGTGGGGCCGAGCCGCTGCCAGTGCTCTAGGCTGAGGGAGGTGATCACGGTGACCAGGGGGCGATCGCAAGCATTCGTGGCATCTAGCCTGCCGCCCAAGCCAACTTCGATCACCGCAATACCCACGCTAGCCCGGGCAAAGTACAGCCACATGACGGCGGTTACTACCTCGAACTGGGTGGGCGTTGCCTCGGTCGGGTCGATGGCTGCTTCTACGTCGTCCAGGGTGTTCAGGAGGTCGGCGGGGGAGATAGGCTGCTGATTGAGGCTGATGCGATCGCACCAGCTGACCAAGTGGGGGGACGTATAAACCCCTACTCGGTAGCCCGCCGCCCCAAGAATAGAGCCCAAATAGGCACAGACGGAGCCTTTCCCGTTGGTGCCCGCCACGTGAATGATGGGCACCCGCTGCTGGGGGTTGCCAAGGGCCGCTAGCAGCCGCTGAATCCGTTCTAATCCCAGCTCTACCCCAAAGCGTCCGTAGTGGCCTAGGCGGTGCTCTACCTGGGCTAATGGGTGATTATCCATCTCCTGGGTGGTTCATAACGTCGGGTTCACTGGCTTGGCATTTAAATCAGCCCCCTTGGAGCAAATCCTCCATCGCAGGCAATCGAGCAGGCCATGGGCGCAACCGCCAAATAAAAAGACGCGATTCTCTCGCGTCTTCTAAACTTGTCAACTCGCCTGGGGACTAGCCGAGGAGGTGACCGACCGGCTATGGCTGAGACTGCTTAGACGGCTTCAGTATTTTTTTCGCCGGTACGAATGCGAATAATTTGATCGACGGGGGCGACGAAGATCTTGCCGTCGCCAATTTCCCCCGTGCGGGCAGCGGAGATGATTTTATCCACCACCATATCGACCTGGGACTCGTCCACAACGATTTCGACCTTGAGTTTCTGGAGGAACTCGACCGTGTATTCAGAGCCGCGATAGCGTTCGGTTTGCCCCTTTTGGCGACCAAAACCCCGGACCTCGGAGACCGTCATACCTACGATGCCCGCGTTTACAAGGGCAATTTTGACCTCATCTAGCTTAAAGGGGCGAATAATGGCTTCTATCTTTTTCATAACCTGATTTTGGAGCTCTATCTAGATTGTCGAACTATCTTTGCAGACCCATGGTTGTCTAGGCAGCAGTCTCTAATACTGTATCGACTAATACGGTAGCGATGGCTACTAACGGTGGAAGAGCCTATTAGCGATCGCCGCTCAACAGAGGTTTCATGATCAAAAAGCCAGCTCCAAAGGCACTAATCACGATCAACAAAATCGTCGTGGCAAGCCACAGACCGCTCATATCCTGAGAATTAACCGAGGATTTTTGGGACCGGGGGGCTTCCAAACGCTGTTCGGTAAACAACGGCTCCGGGCTGGGAGGACGTGGCTTCAGGCGCTGGCCGCTGGGCTGGGTTTTCACCAGGCGAGTAGCTCGAGCTGCTAGCCCAGCAATTCCCTCTTTCGGCTCTGAAGGGCGCTCCGGGGCCGGACGCTGGCGACTGTCGTGGTTTAAGTGGTCTACCAGGCCAGGATGTTCCAAAGCTGGTCTGGGGCTGCCAGCATTTTGACTTAAAGCCATTGAGGTGCCGACCACGGGAGGGGTAGACTCAATCGTCTGCTTCAGCTGCTCAGCGGAGAGGGCAAACTGCAAAAATTCTTGTCTTAGCACCTGATTCTGCCGGACTAGCTGCTGGTTTTGAGCGCTGAGGCTGTCTACCTTGGCCTGAGTGCTTTTAAGTTCTGCCGCTAGCTCTCGGTATACCGAAATGGGTACTGACGGAGCGTAGCTATTGGCCATAGACTCCCGTTCTACCGTGGAATGCGGGGATGCTTCAGGATGCAGGGGTGAATTCATGGGTTACAGGGGTGCTAAGCGGTTGTAGAATCGCGGGCTGCAAAAGGTCTGCCCAAGGGTAATTCAGATTGCCATAAACTAACAGGATTTTGCCAAAAAAGATGGAAAATTTCGGCTGCATGGGAAATCATGCTGCGACTAAAGGTGCATCATGGGGCCAGTTTGTTTAAACCGCTTAACAGATTAGCCGAACTAGCTACGAAGCCAAAGCACTGGTTAACGTTGTAAACCGTCGCCTGGAAGCAGTAGTCAGGGGATGTAGTAGCCGTGCAATCCTTGAGCAGGATGCAGTCGTAGCCCAAAAAGTTGGCATCTTGTAGGGTGGCCATGACGCACTGATCGGCGTTGACTCCGGCAAATAGCAAGGTCGTCTTGCCCAGGTTGCGCAGAATGCTGTCGAGGGGGGTATCCCAAAAGCCGCTCATGCGATATTTGTCGATGCGAATGTCGGCACTGCCGATGGGGAGTTCATCGATTACGGCGGCAGCCCAGCTGTCTTTGGTGAGTACGGGGGCACCGTTAGTAGGCAGCGGGTCAGCCAGACCAATGCCATCACCACTGGAGTTATAAACATGGCGAGCCGCCGGACTGATGTTGAGCAAATCGGGTCGGTTACCCCAGTTCACCCAGAGAATCGGCACGGTGTGCGATCGCAGGACGGGCAGCAGCTGATTCAGGGGGGCGACCGGGTCTTTAGCCGCAGAAATGTCTACGCCGATATGGGCCAGCCAACCATCGGGATGGCAGAAATCATTCTGCATGTCAATCACTAAACAGGCGGTCTTGTTTAGATCGATCTTCAGAGCTTTGGTATCTGCCTCAAAGTCAATAGTTCTCGGAGGCAGGGGCGGACGACTCAGGTCCGCCTGAGTCCCACTAACCCGCCAGGCGTTAGGAATAACTCCTAGGGAATGCAGTTCAGAAGCCATGGCCATCTCCGAGTCAAATTAGTCAATGACGGCCCAGGGCCACCCCATGCCCCGCTCTAGAAAGCGAGGATCGACTTCAGCTGAGGGCAAGGGCCAGACCAACTAACACCGCGCCACCGCTGTAAAATGCCGCCACCACCTGGGTCTCAGACCAGCCGGTGAGTTCAAAATGATGATGGAGGGGAGCCATCTTGAAGAACCGGCGACCCACCCCGTCCGGGCCTTTGGTGGCTTTGTAATAGCCCACCTGAATGATCACCGAAAGGGTTTCTGCAAAAAACAGCAGGGTCACAATTAGCAGCCCAAACAGATTGCCACTGAGGATGCCAACCGCTGCCAGGGCACCGCCTAGGGCCAGGGAACCGGTATCCCCCATGAACACTCGAGCAGGATTGCGGTTGTGAACCAGAAAGCCCAAACAGCTACCGGCCATGGCGGCGCAAAATACCATCAGATCGGGGTGGGTTGGAGCCACCAGGGCTCCCATTCCCAGCAGGGCGATTGCCCCGGTGCCGGCCATCAGACCGTCTAAACCGTCGGTGAGATTAGTGGCATTGCTCTCAGCCACCAGCACAAATCCGGCCAGGGGCCAAAACAGCACCCCCAGGGGTAGGCTGATGCCGGGCAAAGCCAGGGTTGATAGATCGGCCCCCTGGGTGCCCAGGGCCCACAGGCAAAACAACGCCGCGAAAAATATTTGCAGCAACAGCTTCATGCGGGGCGAAATGCCCTGATTAGATCGCCGCCGTAGCACCTGCCAGTCATCCAGCCAGCCAACAAAACCGAAGGCTAGGGTGATCAGACAGGCCGCCCAAACGCTTATGGTGGGAGCTGTGCCTAAAGCCAGAATCACCGCCACGGGAATAAAGAAAATCCCTCCCATGGTGGGAGTACCGGCTTTCTTGAGATGGCCTGCAGGACCTTCCTCGCGGATGATCTGACCGGTCTTGAGCTCCCTCAACAGGGGAACAACGCCAAACCCAATGGCGCTACTGGCGATCGCCGCTAGCAGGAACGGCACCGTCAGAGAACCTCCTACATCAAAACCCCGGCTGGCAAACAAATCAAGCCCAATCGCTGCGGTGCTTAACCCTGCTCCTAGCACCCACATCAGCCCAGAGCCGGACAGGCCCGGAGCTTTGGTTATAAAAAACTTCGCATCCACAGAAAACTTCCTTACTCACACACCACACACCACAGGGGGCAACACGGCCCGTAGCCACATCGGCTAGTTTTTGGAGAAGGGCTCAGCATGGGATTCTGAACCTGAGACCTCAGAGTACCGTTGAAAACTCAGTCTTTCTCGGCTTTGAGCTAACTCAAAGCCGAGAAAAAATTAGTCGTCGTCGTCAACGGAGAGATCATCCTCCTCTTCGTAGGAATCTTCAGTGCCCATCAGACGAGAAATTTCCTCGTTGTCTGGCTCGTCTTTGCTCGGGGTTTCAACAGCATCTTCCCGGGGACGCAGGCGACCAGCACTTTCCAGCCAGGCCAAAATGGAAGACTCTCCGGAGGATGGCAGGATAGGGGCCATCGCGCTGCGAGGAACTTGTTTGAGAGACGGATTGTAGGTAGGAGTTGTCATGCTTAGGGAAACGAGCGTACAGGAAAACTGAGCGGAACCGAGGGAGACAGCCTAAATCCTCAGGGTCGGGAAATGGGCTCAACTGGTCCAAGGAAGAGTGTAACACCGGATTGATAGCTCACCGAATCAGACCTGTCAACCAATCGCAACACTTTTGATATAGAACGGGCTGATACAGAACGGGCAGCCCAGGCTTAAACCCGATCGCCGTAGATGCTTCAAAGGAAGCTTATCCTAGCTTAGATTCCTGACTTTTGAAGGGGGAAATCCAAGGATCCGCAGTGGAAGGCTAGGCGATGCCAGACGAGGTACGCCCATGCTGGGTAAATCAGAACTGCTAGAAACCTTGGCCCGTCAAAACCGAGGGCTGACTACTAGCTCAGCGGATCAGCAAGCCATTCGGGCCATGATCACCCGCCTAGAAGATCGCAATCCAACCCCGGAGCCGCTAGGGGCAGCCGACCTACTCGAAGGAGACTGGCGGCTGCTCTACACCACCAGTCAAGATTTGCTGGGCATTGATCGCCTACCTTTGCTGAGCCTCGGCCAAATCTATCAGTGCATTCGCACCGCCCATCAGCAGATCTATAACTTTGCCGAAGTTAAAGGTCCGTTGCTGTCGGGGCTGGTGGCCGTCAGCGCCCGATTTGAACCGGTATCCCGTCAGCGAGTCACCGTCACCTTTGAACGGGGGGTGTTCGGATTGCAGAGGCTATTGGGCTATCGCAGTCCGAGTCAGTTTATCGGCAAGCTCAATGCCTATCAAAAGCTGTCCCTCTTCCAGGGGATTGACTTTTCCATCAATCGAGAAAATCAGCAGGGCTGGCTAGAGGTCACCTATCTAGATCGCGATATGCGAATTGGGCGGGGCAACGAAGGCAGCCTGTTTGTCCTCAGTAAGAACTAAGGGGGGCAAGTAAAACAGAGCTGAAACTCGCTAAAGCTGTGCCAGCAGGGCCCTGACCGTGGGGGCTGCAAAAAAGCTTTCTGTTGCGGCTAATAAATCTGTGCCCCAGAGGTTTTCTTCTAAAAACTCCAAATCCCCATAGCGGCTATCAAGCTCTAGGGCTTCGATGCCTAATCGCACGGATTCTGTGCGATCGCCCTGGGCGTAGAGGGCCACGGCCATGGCCAGTTTGGGTTCCGGCTCATCAGGGGAGAGGGCGAGAGTCTGTTGCCACTTGTCCATGGCCGCTGCTAGCTTGCCTTGCTCGAACAGCACTAGACCAATGTTGTTAATCGGTGGCCAAAACTCCGGTTCTAGTTTGGCTGCCCTGTCATACTGAGCGATCGCGTCGCTGTAGCGCTGGAGCTTAAAGTAGGCGTTGCCGAGGTCAAAATAGGCCCCGGCATTCTCAGGGCTGACTTCTAGACCGGCCTCCAACCACTCAGCGGCCTGGAGGTATTCTTCCTGCTGGAAGAAGGCCGACCCCAGGCTGAACAGGGTGCTTGGTTCCCTAGGGGCAAGGCGCCGAGCCCGCTGAAGAATGGCGATCGCCTGGTCGGTTTCTCCCGTCTGGAGATAGAGACTGCCCAGCAAAGACAGCACCTCGGGGCTCTCCGGCGCGAGCTGAGAGGCCAGCTGAGCCCGTTCTAAGGCTGGTTCATACTGTTGAAACTGGGCCAGTTGAAGGGCCTCTTGGGCCAGTAAAAGACCTTGTTCTTCCAGACTTTCGTAGTTTAGGGGCAGCACGTAGGGGAGCAGCGCTTGGGCTTGAACCGCCGGGGTTGCTCCCAAGAGCCCTACTACCGCTAAGAGAGAAATAATCGAAGTCTGTTTCAACACTGAGCAAGCATCCAATGCGAGAGGGCGATCAATAGCTATCAGCAAGCTTAGATCATCTCTGCCCAGAATGGCTGGTCTGGGCGGCCAGGGCATTGCGCCGCCACATGGTAGGTTTGATCCGGCGGAGGGCTGAGGCTCTAAAGCGCTGGTCCCAGTCGACCTCGCTGATCTGGGACAGCTCCGATAGGGTAGGGGCCAGGTTGTGAGGGTAGGGCTGAAACTCGACCACATCGCTAGGCTGGGCAAACCGCTGGTTCCAGGGGCAGACATCTTGGCAGATGTCGCAGCCCGCCACCCAGCCCTGAAGGCGCTTAGCGATCGTCTCGGGCAGTTGGGGATCGCGGTTTTCGATGGTGTGGTAGGCAATGCAGCGATTGGCATCAACTACCCCCGGAGACCGAATCGCCTCAGTGGGACAGGCGTCTAGGCAGCGGGTGCAGCTACCGCAATGGGCGGTGTGGGGGGTATCGCTGGGGAAGTCTAGATCCGTCAAAATTTCTCCCAAAAACACCCAGGATCCATAGTCGCGGGTAATCAGGCAGCCGTTTTTGGCGATCCAGCCGAGGCCAGCCTGCTGGGCCCAAAACTTATCCGATATCGGTCCGGTATCTGCGTAGTAGCGCACCTGGGCTTCGGGCTGTTGAGATTGGATCCACTGGGTCAGGGCCTTGAGTTTTTGGTGCAGCACCCGGTGGTAGTCTCGGCCCCAGCCGTAGCGAGAAATTTTGCCGTATTCCCGGCCCTCGGGGTGGGAATGGCTGGTGTAGTAGTTAAGGGCTACACAAATCAGCGATCGCACCCCTGGCATGATTTTTCGCACATCCTGCCGTTTGGCATTGGCCATCCAATCCATATCGGCGTGGAAGCCTTGCTCGAGCCAGCGTTCTAGAGCCTGGGTGGTGGCGGTTTCGGCCGGACTCGCTGTTGACGGTACAGCGGCAATGCCTAGCCGATGAAATCCCAGCTTCTGGGCTGTTTCCACGAGGGACAGACGGGAGAGAACCATACGATTAGCTTCCTCAAGCAATGGCTACCAAGGCAGCGGCAAAAGTTTTTTGAAAGAGAGCCTGGGTGCGCCGTGAAAACCCATTACATTAGAAGCCATTTGCGTCGCTAATTCCCTGGCAGGATTAAAACTATTGTCGCTGTTGAATCGGTTCTATCGATGTTGCCTAATTTCCCGGCTTTACTCAAGGCTGGGGCTACCACTGCTGTTTTGTGTTGCCCTTGGCTGGGCCCTCGGCTGGCCAGCGGTCCTGCTCCATGCTGGAGGCCTGACTGGAGAACAGACCCTAGCGGCTACTCCGGGGCAAATAGCTGCGACCCCCCTTCTAGGCAGGGATCAGAAATTCCAGGGCTTAACACATTCGCTCCTGAAGGGTGCGCCCGAATCAGAGGATCGGTCGAACGAGAGCCCTAGCGAAGGGGCCGACGGTCAGGGGCTGAAGCCCTTTGAGGCCGTGGTAGCCGACCTGCAAAAACTTGAAGGCCTATTCACCCTTTATCGTAACGCCGATCACAGCCAGGTCTATCTAGCGATCGAGCCCCAGCAGCTCAATCAAAACTTCTTATTTGTGGCGACCCTGGCCTCTGGCATCGGGGAAGCGGGGTTATATCGTGGCTGGCCCATCAATGATGGCTTAATTCAGTTTCGCTTGGCTCCGGGTAACAAGCTCTACTGGGTGGTGCCGAATGTATATTTGCGCGGGGCCCAGGCTCAGCGACTGACCGAACAATCGTTCAGTGACTCTGTTCTGTATGCCCTGGATATTGTGAGCCGCCATCCGGAGACTGGGACCCTGCTGGTGGATCTCAAAGGGCTTTTGCTCAGCCGCGACCCCGCCGATCTACAGGGACAATTTTCCTGGATTTTAGGGGGCTATACCCTCAGTCAAGACGCGTCTCATCTGGGACAGATTCAAGCTTTTGCAGAAAATATCGAGGTTGAGTCTATCCTCGGATTCAGCGGTAGTGACCCCCTTGTCGATCTGTTCGGGGCGGCTCCCCAGAGTCTCCCTGATCCGCGAGGGTTTAGCCTGGGGGTGCGTTACAGCCTCTCTGCGCTGCCGGATAACCCCCGCTTTGCCCCCCGCCTCGCCGATGAGCGCATTGGCTATTTTCTCAGCGCCTATCGACCGCCGGTCAGTTCCCGTGGAGATCCGTTTGAGCGCTACATCCACCGCTGGCATCTAGAAAAACGCGATCCTGACGCCGCTCTGTCAGAGCCCGTGGCACCGATCGTTTTCTGGATTGAAAACACGGTCCCCGCAGCCTATCGTCCGGCCCTGCGAGAAGGAGCCCTGATGTGGAACGTGGCTTTTGAACGGGCAGGTTTTCGCCACGCCATTGAAGTCAGGCAGATGCCAGACCAAGCCAGCTGGGATCCGGCTGATGTGCGCTACAACGTGATTCGCTGGTCTGACTCATTTCGTGCCTGGGCCGTCGGACTTGGCCCCTCGCGGGTCAACCCGTTGACTGGTGAGATTTTGGATGCCGATGTCATTTTGGATGCCAACGTGGTCCGGCTGCTGCGGGGCCAGTTTGATACTTTTGTGGCCCCCTCTGACCGCGCCCAGATTTACTACCAGCTCTGTGGCCATTCCTTCCAACCCCTCTATGAACAGTGGCTGGGGGGAACCTTTGATCGCCAGTCATGGCGGCAGCGATCGCCCGTGACTCTCGCCCATGACCGGCAAGATACCTGTACTGGCTTTACCGGAGCCCAGCAGTTAGCCTTTGGGGCCATGGCCTTGGGCGATCGCGATCGTCTAGGGGCTGCTGAGAGCCTTGATATCTATATCCATCAGTATTTGAGGGCTCTCACAGCCCATGAGGTGGGCCACGTGTTAGGGCTGCGCCACAACTTTTTAGGCAGCACCTTGCTTTCCCCTGAGGAACTCAACCAGCCAGACATTGTTCGCGATCGCGGTCTGCTGAGCTCAGTCATGGACTATTTCCCGCCCAATTTAGCGCCGCCAGGGGAAGCCCAGGGGGACTATTTCCCTACCCGGCTGGGGCCTTACGATCTGTGGGCTATTGAGTATGGATACAAGCCATTGCCGGGACTGCTACCCCAGCTGCGATATCCCGAACTGCGCCGGATTGCCGACCGTGGTCAATCCCCTGAATTGGCCTATGCCACCGATGAAGACATTTACGATTTTCTCGACCCGCTAGCAGATGCTTGGGATCTCAGCAGTGACCCCCTCGGCTACGCCCAGTCCCAGTTCGATACCGCCCGTTCCCTCTGGTCCAACCTAGACTGGTACTTCGTCAGGCCTGGCGAGGGTTATGGACAGCTGCGAAGCCGAGTGGATTTGCTCTTTAGCTACTATCTCCGTCAGGCCCTGACGGCTACCAACTACATTGGCGGCCAGCGATTTGTCCGCCGAGATCCGTGGGCTTCGCGAGGCCAGCCGCCCTTCGAGCCGGTCTCAGTCGAGAAACAGCGTCAGGCTCTGTCACTCCTAGCAACCTATGTATTTGCCCCAGACGCCTTTCAGTTTTCTCCAGATCTGATCAACTCTTTAGCTCCGGATCGATGGTGGCACTGGGGGCAGCAACCATCGATTTATCCGTTGGACTATCCAATCTATGATCGCATTTCCTTTCTCCAAAGCCTGGTGCTAAGCGACCTGCTGTATTCTGAGCGGCTGCTGCGAGTGCGGGACGGAGAGCTTAAGTCTAGGGACACCGCCCCCTTGAGCCTAGGGGAGCTGTTTGAACAGGTGGAACAGATGGTGTGGAGTGAGGTGCTCTCCGACCAGCCAGCCAATCAGATCGGTAGCCTGCGCCGAGGGCTGCAGCGCCAGCATCTGATGATTTTGTCGAATTTAGTCCTCAGAGGCTATGACGGCTTGACTAACGCCCAAGACTTCGGTGAGTTTATCGCGGCGGCGAGCACAGTGGGAGCCCCAGAGGATGCCCGCGTTCTGGCTCGCTACCAGCTGCGGCAGCTAGGCGAGGCCGTGGATCAACGGCTGCGGCGAGGGCGGCTCGATTTGACTACCCAGGCCCATCTGGAAGCCACTCGCGATCGCATTAGTAAAGTCTTAGCTGCTCCCATCCAAGGATATTAGCTGCCGGGATTAGCTTTGGCCGGTCGAATCTGGGAACCGTAAACTAGTCCGGTTGTTTCTGCAAGGCTGCTCCTTTCCAAGCTCCTGTTTATCCATGGAGTCCCTGGGCACCTCCGAGAGCTGATTGAGCCATACCGGTTTGGTTCTATAGGTTCAGTCACCCCCTAACTAAGCCGTCAGCTCATCTTCATCAAAGCCAAACGATTTAAGCCTTAAGGGCCTGCTCCAGGGGTGGTATGGTGAATTGATGGTTTTATTTTCCTAGGTAGTGTTAAGACCGTAGAGTCAGGCCATAGCCCAATTAATCAGCTGTCTTGAGCCCATTCAACCGCTCTATTTTTGTTGATAATCCTTTTGTGTGTTAGTCCATGCTGACAGTCCTTACGGCGCTTGCGATGGCGTCCCCGCTGAACCCTCCCCCAGCCTATGAGAGTGCAGCTGAATCACCCCCTGCCATCCTTGCCTCAGATACCACTACCCGCGCCCAGGTAGTCCAGCAGCACGACGTCAGAGCCCTGCCAGGGCGGGCCGACTCGATTCCTGTTTTCAATAGCAATAGCCCTGAATTAATTCAGGAGGCCGGGATTCTACTCTCTACCCTGCCCCCTGACGGGATGGCGAATCGAGATGCCCATCTCAACTTCCCGCTCAATGGTCGATTCGATTTGTTTGCCCACCATGTGGCCCGGGGGGTCAATCCGAATGACCGCCGCACTTTATTCATGGGCGTCTTAGTTTACAACCCCGGCGATCAGCCAGTCACCCTCCGGATTCAGCAGGGAGTAACTTTTTTAAGTCAGGAAGCCCCCTTTCGGGATCTGCCAGCGACTATGCTGAATCCCAATGGCACCATTTTTGCCGGTCCTGGCAGTCGAGTGACGACGGATTTTCTGCGGGGAGAGAATCAGCCCCAGTGGCCAGATCAGGTTACGATACCGGCTGGCCACGTCCATCTGCTAATGAATTTGCCCATTCCCCTGCGGCGGCTGTCGGTTCCGGTGGATGGCAGCTATCCCCAAGGGCGCATGATTCCCTATCCGCCCAATAGTTCGGTGACGTTGCTCTCTAACGATCCAGAGGCGGGCAAAGCGGCTCTAGCCCCTGCGGGTTCTTCTTTACCGGCCAATGGACGTACCGTCTTGATGCATCTAGAAAGCGACGGACCGGTTCATATGGCCAGTTTGGCGATGTACGCCCCTCAAATGGGCAACGGTGCGGAGCGAGTCCCTTCCCTGCAGGAGTGGATTGACCTGTTGAAATCGGGACAAATGGCAGGACCCCGTGATGTCCCCCCAACTAATCCTGAAACCTATCGTTTTGGACGTTTTTTCTACGGTCGCGTGGCTGGAGTAGCCGAGGGATCTCGCTGGCATGGCACCTTGACGAACCAAGACGATTCCTTACTCAACATCCCTGCCCCTGGTGACGCCCTCTCCTACGTCATTAGCACCGTTGATCACAATACTTTCGGCACGAACCAGGTTCAAAGTGCGCCTATGCTGGTGCGATATAGCGATACAGCCTATCGAGCCCACGGTAACTATGGCATGCACTACAGTTTGCGGCTGCCACTCCATAACGATACTGGCTCGACCCAGTCCGTGACCCTTAAGCTTCAGACGCCGCTTCAGAACGAGGAAAATAGGAACCAACTGAGATTTTGGCGGCCCCCGGTGGATCGGATCTTTTTCCGAGGCACCATTCGCCTTCGCTACACCAGTCCCATCGGTGTCCGGCAGACCCGTTATGTACACCTGGTTCAGAACCAAGGTCAGGAGGGAGATCCTCTGCTTAACCTCAACCTGCTCGCGGGAGAACGCAATGACGTGGAAATTGACTTTATTTATCCGCCCGATGCTACTCCCCCCCAGGTCTTAACCGTTCAAACGGGGCGATCCTACGAGCACAGTGTCGAGGCTCATCAGCCAACCGCCCCGGCTGTGGGCCAAGATTGACCGACCGACTTCAGACTGTAACTGGCTCTAGACTGTGACCGATTTCAGGCCTAAGGGATAGACTCTCAATCTCAGCCCAGAGGAGTAGGCTGCAATCAATGAATGGGGACGCATTCTTCTATAATCGGGGGATGCTGTGATTAGGAGTAAAGCGATGACGCTGATATTGGGTGCTGCCGAAGGGGGCTTACCCTTTCCTTTCGTAGCGGTTTACGCTGTGGGGTTCGTGGCAGCTGTAGCCATAGGCTCGATCGCCTGGTACAACTCAAAGCGGCCCGCCGGCTGGGAAGATAAAGAGCGGCCTGACTTCATTCCTGATGTGAAAAAAGAAGAAGACCAGGAATAGCTCCGCTTTAGCTGCTGTGGGTTAGTTGCTGACTAATCAACGACCCGCAGCATGCCTCGGTGCAAGGCATCAAAAATTTTGCTGACGCAGGTTTGCTCTTGGGGCGTGAGCTGATTGTGGTTTAAGAGCAGCCGCATGAGATGTTGCTGGGTAGCCCGGTTGATGCGGCGGGCTTCGAAGATTTGGTCAACGACGACTTGAATGTTGTCGGCCGAGGCGGTGGTCATGACGATTCCCTTCACTGAGGTCTCCGCAGGGGGGCAGGCAGTGGCTTTATTGATGACTTTATTATTAGGGTTGGCTTGGGATCTGTCGGTGATGGTTGCAAGCCAAGAGGTTTGATCTCAGAGGAGAGCTATCGTGATCTGGGGGCCTGCGAACCGTGATTTATATCACCTGTTAGCTGGCCTGCGTCCAGGGCTGATGGGTTGATGCGCTCAAAGCGAACGCTGGCGTTCGCTTTGATAGCGGAGGTACTCGGCGATCGCCGCAATCAATCCTGAACCTAGGATCAAGACTATGCTAAGGGCATTGATGTCGGGCTTAATACCGGTTCGTACTCGACTAAAAATTTCAATTGGCAGAGGATTAGCGCCGCTGCCAGCGGTAAAGCTAGAAATCAGCAGGTCGTCCATGCTGAGCACAAACGCCAGCAGACAGCCAGAGATGATGCCCGGGAGCAGCTGGGGAATGAGCACTTTGACTAGCGCTTGGGAAGGGGTAGCGCCGAGGTCTAAGGCAGCTTCTTCCAGGTTGGGATCCAGCCCCTGTAGGCGACTGGAAACAACAATGGCAATGTAGGCTAGGCAAAACACCATGTGGGCTGCGATCACCGTCCAGATACTCAATGGAATGGCTACAGAGGCCAAAAAAACCAGGGTTGCTACGGCGATCGCGATATCTGGGACAATCAGCGGCAGGTAGGATATTCCCCGATACAGAGCCCTGCCGGTGAAGCGGTATTTGGCTAGACCAATCGCCATCAAAGTGCCTAGCACAGCTGATAGTCCTACCGCGCAAACAGCAATCATCAGCGAATCTTGCAGGGCTGCAAAAATCCGCGCATCCTCAAACAGCAGTCGATACCAGCGCAGGCTAAACCCTTGCCAGCTAGCGCTATAGCGAGAATCGTTAACGCTATAGAAGGCCAATACCAGGATTGGCACATACATGAAGGCAAACATCAGCCCGGTGAAGAGACTTTGCCAGGGGGGAAGCTTAGGCATGATAAGGGGCGAGGCGTGAGGCGAAAGGAAGTAGGGGGCGATTTAGGTTTCAGAGACAGAGTCGCGATCGCCGTATTTGAGCAGCAGGGAGATCGCCAGGCTAACGGCTAGAATCAGCACCACGCTTAGGGCTGAACCGAACCCCCAGTTGCGGGTTGGCCCCAGGAACTGGTTATAGATTAACCGAGCGATATTCATCGACGAAGCTCCCCCCAGCAGCGTTGGCACGACAAAATCTCCGACGCTGGTAATGAAGACTAATAGACAGCCAGCGGCAATGCCAGGTAGGGTCTGGGGAATGGTAATTTTCACAAAAGTCTGGGCAGGGGAGGCTCCTAAATCCAGCGCCGCCTCTAAAAGCCGCTGATCAAGCTTCTCTAGAGAGGCATAGAGAATCAGCACCATATAGGGTAGAAAGCTGTAAGTCAGGCCAATGAAAACCGCCGTAGTTGTGTTGAGCCAAGCCTGGGTAGGCAGACCCAGGCTGCTCAGCGCCATATTTAGCAGCCCCGTGGGCCGTAAGATGCTGGTCCAGGCGTAGGCCCGCAGCAGAGAAGAAGTCCATAGGGGCAGCACGAAGGCGACCAGCAGTAGGTTACGCCACTTCCTTGGGGCCATCAGGGCAATCCAATAGGCAACCGGAAAGCCCAATAATAAACAGCACAGGGTCGCTCCCGTGGCAAAAAATAGCGATCGACCGATGACGGTCAGATAGACCGGCTGCAAGATTTGCAGATAGTTCCCCAGACCATAAGCCTCCGCTGGTTCCCCTGGTCGCAACCCAGGAACAAAACTGATTTCAAGAATGAGCAGGGTGGGAATGACCAGCAGCAGCAGCAGCCAGGCCCCAGCGGGCCCTAGATAGCCCAATGGCCGCAACAGCCTTGGAAGCCAGCCGACAGGGCGGCGGCGACGGGGTATGGACTCTGAGGTGGGGGCGGGGTTGGTCATTAGGCGCTAGTGACCTGGGTCCAATACTGGTCGTAGAGATCGATGGCATCACCAACCGGGGCAATGCCCTCACATTTCGCCAGCAGTTCCTCGGGAGGAAACAGATTTTGATTCGACTTCAGCTCGTCTGACAGCATGTCGTAGGCGGCCTTAATGGGGGTCGCGAAATAGAGCCGCTCTACCAGCCCCTTAGAAATCTCTGGCTGCAAGACAAAGTTCAGCCATTCATAGGCTGCATCTACATCGGGAGCCGAGGCCGGAATTACCATCGTGTCGGTCCACACCGACGAACCGCTAGCGGGGACAACATACTCCATCCGGTCATCTTCCAGGGTGGCGGCGATCGCATCCACCGAGTAGCTCATTACCAGGGTCAAATCGCCACCTAAGAGCTGTTCTTCGAACCCAAAGGACTTAAACGATGCCAGATGGGGTTTGAGCTCGGTCAGTTTTTCGTAGGCTGCTTCTAGCTCTGTCGGATCGGTAGAGTTGTAGGAATAGCCCAGGGATTTCAGCACCGCCCCCATGGTTTCTCGCACATCTTCCAGCAGGGTCATGCGGCGGGAAAGAGCTTCCTGATTGGCCCAGAGGTAGTCCCAGTCTTCCGGGGTAGTCGATACGAGCTCGCGATTGTAAAGCAGGCCGGTAGTGCCCCAGCTATAGGGAATGCTGTGGGCGTTGCCACCGTCGTAGACCGGGTCTTGCCACTTGTCTAAGAGATTCTCTATCCCCTTTAGCCGAGACGAGTCAAGTTCTAACAGCAGCCCCAAGTCGATCATCTGGGTGACCATATAGTCAGACGGATAAATCACGCTGTAGTTATCGCCGCCGCCAGCCTGGAGCTTAGCCAGCATAGTCTCATTGGAATCGAAAATATCCACAACAACGTTGATGCCCGTAGCCTCGGTGAAGGCCGCCATGGCAGGCTCATCCACATAGTCAGCCCAGGTGTACACGTAGAGGGTCCGATCAGAACCGCCTGTAGCGCTACCGTCGGCGGTTGCTGTCTGATCATCCGTTTGGACATCTGCCAGCGGACGACGGCAGTTGGCCAGAGCAAGACCAGCCATCGCGGCGGTTGATCCTTGCAAAAAGCGGCGGCGAGTTGTGGCCATCCGACGAGAGTTGGCAGCAATCAGTGGTCGCTTCTGAGGCACGGCTATCTCCCCCTTTTAAGATTTGAACGTGAGCAAATCAGACAAGCGCAATGTTCACCATTCAACCAGAATTCAAACTGCTTACAGTGGATTCTGGTTTAGAGCAGTTAAGCTCGATATCCCATTAAACCTGTAGTTTTTCTTCAAAAGCGCCTCCTGTATGTGATCTAGGCCGCCTCTAGGGCTAGACATTCCTCAGCAGCCCAGTGGGCATAGACCTGAGTGCCTACTGTCATCAAGCTATCGGAACGGTTGGGCTGCAAGACCATCAGCTGTTCGCCTGTATTTAGCTCCACGACGCAGTGGACATGAGTTCCCAGATACATGACATGGCTAACCCGTCCGGCGTAGCAGTTTTGCGCTTGGGCGGGGAGATTCAGGCTGAGATAAATGCGTTCAGGGCGGATGCTGACGACGGCAGAGCGCGGATTTTCGATCGCAGAGCCATTGCGCTTGGCGACCACTTTCATGCCAGCGGGGGTGACAACCTGCATCTGGGCGGCTTCGGTTTGGGCCACTTCTCCGTGGATGAGGTTGGTGTCGCCAATGAAGTCCGCCACGAAGGGGGTCTTAGGATGATCGTAAATTTCGCTAGGGGTACCGACTTGCTCGATCGCCCCGTGATTCATAACTGCGATGCGATCGCTCAAGGATAGGGCTTCTTCCTGGTCGTGGGTGACCATGACAAAGGTTATCCCTAGCTGCCGGTGAAGGTTGGAAAGCTCCATTTGCATCTGCTTGCGCAGCTTCAGATCAAGAGCCCCTAGGGGCTCGTCTAGAAGCATCACGGCAGGCCGGTTGACCAGAGCTCGGGCTAAAGCTACCCGCTGCTGCTGTCCGCCAGAAAGCACCGCCGGATATCGCTTGGCGAAGGGCTCCATTTTGACGAGGCTGAGGGCTTCTGAAACGCGATCGTGAAGATCGCCTTTGCCCATGCCCTGAATTCGCAGGCCAAAAGCGATGTTGTCCCACACGGTCATGTGGTTGAACAAGGCATAGCTTTGAAACACCGTATTGACGGAGCGCCGATAGGCGGGCACCGGTCCCATGGACTTTCCCTGAATGATCACATCTCCAGAGCTAGGAATCTCAAACCCAGAGATTAGGCGCAGAGTAGTGGTTTTGCCACACCCTGATGGCCCCAGGATGCTGAAAAACTCGCCCTTATGGATCTTGAGGTCAACGTTGCGGACTGCCGTATCTTTACCGAAGAGCTTGTATACACCGCGCAGCTCAATATCTACATGAACCTGGTCTGAAGCGGGAGCGGGCCGAGAAGACATGGTTTGAGACATGGCAGAAATTCCCTACGACAATCCGAATGCTAGCTAGCTACTAGCTGCTTTAGAAATGAACCAACTCATAGGACGGCGCATGGCTTTATATCCTGAGGATGACCGAGTGCACTTAACAGTTTGAGAGCGAGGTCAGTTAAAGGCTGACTTCTCTAACCTTGAACTAATCTTACGCCATGTCTACCGGAAGGCTGCTGAGTGCAAGAGTGCCGACGGTCACAGTTTGCCCAGAAAATCTGCTGGTGTAAATTGACAGGCTGCATCGGTGGGCAATAGCTCGACGGGTTCCTGGCATGAGAATATCTGCGAGTGTTGACTGCTAGTCAGAGAGCCCCCATGCAACAAGTTTTTGTCAATAATGCTGCGATCGCCATTCCCTCTGCAGAACCCACGGCCATTAATTCGTCCATACAGGTATTAGGGGTTGCTGGAAGTCTACAGCGGGTCACGGTGTCTATTGACCTCATTCACACCTACACCAGCGATCTGCGCATTTTTCTAATTGCCCCTAGCGGCCAGGAAGTCTTGCTCGTGGCTGGAGAGGGCGGCAGCGGTGACAACTTCATTAGCACCACCTTCGACAGCGATGCCCCGACGGCTATTGCCGGAGCCGCTCCCCCTTTCTCCGGAACGTTTCGGCCAGAGGGAGACCTGAGCCTTCTCAACGGCAGTGACCCCAACGGTCAGTGGACCCTGAGGATATTGGACGTGGCCTTTCTGGACGGGGGGCAGCTCAACCGCTGGAGCCTCCAGCTCACGGTTGCAGAGGAACCTGCTAGCCAGTTTTCCATCGACGTGCGCTTTGGTGGCGGGCTGACGGCCGCCCAGCGGGCGGTGTTTGAAGTGGCCGCAGCCCGCTGGGCGGAGGTGATTGTCGGTGATTTGCCTGACACCGCGGTGGATTCGGAGATAGTAGACGACGTCCTGATTGAAGCGAGCGGAGTCGCGATCGACGGTACGAATGGCATTTTGGGGCAGGCAGGACCCACCCGACTACGGAACGGTTCTTTGCTGCCCGCGACGGGGGTGATGGAGTTTGATATTGGCGATTTGGCCCGACTCGAAGCCGACGGGGGCTTGCTGAACGTAATCATTCACGAAATGGGCCACGTGCTGGGCATCGGCACCCTCTGGCGACAAAAAAATCTGCTCACCGGAGCCGGTTCGGCCAATCCCACGTTCACTGGCATCAACGCTATGCGGGAATTTGGGGCGCTGCTGGGCACCAGTGCCATGACACCAGTACCGGTAGCAAACATGGGCGGGGCGGGCACCCGCGACGGCCACTGGCGAGAAACGGTGTTTGGCAATGAGCTGATGACGGGCTTTTTGAATCCCGGCAATAATCCCCTGTCGCGGCTGACCATTGCTTCCTTAGAAGATTTGGGCTACGCGGTCAACTACAGCGCCGCTGCCTCTTACGCGCTGCCGACCCAGCTGGAGCTAGCCATCATGGGCGTTGGGGCAGGCAGCTACGGCCACTGGCACTGCTCCATGTGTGGCTGCTATCGAGGGAGTCATCATGGGCTGATTTAGTCGCTGGGGGTAGGTGGAGAGACGCGGGTCGGTGGGGGACGCGGGGACGCGGAGAGAAGGAAGGAGATGGGGAGATGGGGAGCAACGTCTGCAGGTGGGGCACAGAGACGGGGTACTCATCATCAGGAACCGGTTGTCTGGCTCCTGTGGCGGTAGCGCTGGAGTAGACGGTATTGAGGCCAGCCAGTTTCTGGCCCCAGGGCGCAGTACTCTACCTTAGAGATTGTCGCAATAGTTCTCTCCACATGCCTGTATCGATCGCAAACCAAGTCGTTCTCATCACGGGTGCCAGCAGCGGCATTGGCGCGGCCTGCGCTCGGCAGCTGGCTGCCATCGGGGCGAGGTTGATTTTAGCGGCTCGCCGATTAGACACTTTAGAGGAACTGGCCGCTGAGCTTCAGCAGCAGCACGGC
>PYEQ01000382.1 GCA_003017785.1 filamentous cyanobacterium CCP5
GATAGGGCCCGGGCCGAGGCAAATCCTGCTACAGCCAAGGGCGTTACCGCCGCTTCGGTACCGCCGCAAATCATGGCCTGAGCGTAACCCTGTTGCACGATGCGAAAAGCATCGCCAATGGCGTTGGAGCCCGCTGCACAGGCGGTCACCGCGCAGGAGTTAGGCCCTTTAGCCCCGACGTGAATAGCCGTTAGGCCCGCTGCCATGTTGGCAATCATCATCGGAATCATGAACGGACTGCAGCGGCTAGGCCCCCGGGTTAAGTAGACCTCCTGCTGATCTTCCAATACCTTCAGCCCGCCGATGCCAGTCCCAATCATCACGCCAATTTGCTCGGCGTTGAGATCAGTAATTTCCAACTTGGCATCCCCTAGGGCCTGCTTGCTGGCTGCCACCGCAAACTGGGCAAAGCGATCCATGCGCTTGGCGTCTTTGCGATCGATGAAGTCCGTAGGCTCAAATCCTTTGACTTCGGCCGCGATGCGGGAGGCATGATGGGATGGATCAAAAGCCGTGATGGTATCAACGCCGTTACGACCAGAGGACAGCCCTTCCCAATACTCGGCCAGGTTATTGCCGATGGGAGTAATCGCCCCTAGGCCGGTGATGACGACGCGCTTTTTCTCTAAATTAGCCATGATCTAAGTCGATGTTCCGGCAAACTGCCGAATGCAATACCTGAGGGATTGACTGCCTAGGATCTAGTAACAACTAGTGACAACTAGGCAGTCACCTCAACAGCTAGGCTGCTTTTTGCTCTTTGATGAAGTCAACGGCGGCCTGCACCGTAGCAATGTTTTCAGCCGCCTCGTCTGGAATTTCAATACCAAATTCTTCTTCTAGAGCCATGACGAGCTCGACGGTGTCGAGGGAGTCTGCCCCCAGATCGTTAGCGAAGCTGGCTTCTGGCTTAACCTCGGATTCTTCAACGCTAAGCTGCTCAGCTACGATTTTCTTTACCGTCTCAAAAACCTCTTCGCTCATATCACTCCTTAATGTTCTGCAGCGATCATCGATGTCAGCACGATATACCTATCAGCGTGAGCTAAGCTCAACCAGAATGCTGGCTGCTGTTAGTAGGCATTTCTTCATCTTATCGGAAAGCGTGCCGTTCCTCGGTAGAACTTTTGAGTTATGCTCCGCTGGGGCCAAAAGTAGAATATTTGAGGATCCTGAGGGGGCGCAATATTACATTCCATTAAAGTTTGACCGGGCTGAAGGGGTTCGGCTAAACCCGTCACTGTAGACTAGGCCATGATTGCCAAGTCCTTACTGAGAGTCGGTTTCAAGGATTTCCTTTAAAGAAATTCCCAGACTGGCTGCTAGTGGTCCTTTAAACATTGGAGTTTTATTCAATGTCTCATTCAGTCAAAATTTACGATACCTGTATCGGCTGCACCCAGTGCGTGCGCGCCTGTCCCACCGACGTCCTAGAAATGGTGCCCTGGGACGGCTGCAAAGCTGGTCAGATTGCCTCTTCTCCCCGCACAGAAGACTGTGTTGGCTGTAAGCGCTGTGAAACCGCTTGCCCAACCGACTTTTTGAGCATTCGGGTGTATCTAGGGGCTGAGACCAGCCGTAGCATGGGTTTGGCTTACTAGGACATGGGCCTGTGGAAGCAGGCTAAATGAGTCTATATTTGTCTCCCCTGGCTTCGTTGACGGGGGAGTTTTTTAATGCCCTTCGGGGCGATCGCTCGATCCGCCACGGGAGTCAGTATCCAAGAATTCGCTATGAACCGGTATCTGGGGATAGGGAATCTTCAGGCGGGCGCAGGCCTGCTTGGTGCGGCGAATCAGGTCGGTCATGTAGAGAAATTCATCCCGCGCATCCAGGGGATAGGCTTTGAGTTTGAACTGGGTGGCCCAGGGCTTTTCGCTCATAATCACCTGCACCGGCAGCTTTAGCTGGGTGTAGCGGCTGCTATAGGCGGCCTCGTAGAGAATCGGTATCACCTTTTCGGTGTCTACGCGGTGGTCAAAGAAAAACTCGGTGACGATCTGAGCTTCGAGCTGGCCGCTGTTGGCGCTGGAGATGGCATCTGTCCAGACTACGTTGTGGGGAATGGTGACGGTGTTGTCGTCAGGGGTACGCAGGCGCAGCCCCCTCAATCCGTAGTCGATTACTTCTCCGTAATGGTCTCGAATGCGGACGCGATCGCCCATCCGAAATGGCCCTTCAAACAGGGTGACCACTCCGGCAATAATCGAGCTGACGTAGTCTTTAAAGGCAAAACCCAAAGCCACGGCAATTGTCCCGGTCACCGCTAGCAGGTTCACCTCTGACAGATTGATGAACAGCCGCATCAGGTAGCTAATCAGCACCACCAGAATCAGGCCCTTCACAAACGGCACCGACTGCTTGATGGCCAGCCGAAAGCGGCGGGGCACCTTCTCTGAAACCCAGTTGGTCATGTTTTGCAGTGACCACATAAGGCCATAGGCCAGCAGCAGCCCCAGGATGGCCCGAATCAGTTTGAAAGTCGTGATTTCGGCCACCAAATCCCGCAGCACCGTCTCAGAAGACTCAGCCGCAGATAACAGGAAAGGAAGAAAATAGTCCATGGCCAGGGTCGCAACACTAGTTCAAATTCAAAGATTCCGCGCCGCCGGGAATGTGAAGTTCCCGGCTGATCGGCTTAAGTCCATGAAAAATAGCCTGCCGGAGGGCCTCTAAGGACAGGATCAAGTCCGTCTCAAGGGACATTTGCTGTGAACCAGGGCAGTTGATTGCCTGGCAGGCTTCGCGTCTCCTCACCTCCTTACGACTCTCCCACCAAAAAATTGTTACTCCCCAACTCACTTCGCAGGCGGGGATAGTGGACTGGATTGATGGAGAAGTACCCCCGGCGGCGCAAAATCACCTCTTCTCGGTGCAGCAGCTGGGCCCGCGATCGCACAATCGTCTCCGATTCTCCCAGGCTCAGGGATAGATGGGAGCGGGTCATGCGGTTGTGGATTAGCAGGGATTGCAGCAGGTGCCGATCAATCGGGGTGAGGCTGGGCAGGTTGGGCAGAATCGGCTTGCGGGAATGCAGGGGCACCGGAGCCTGCTGATCGTCCGGGTCGTCGGGGTCGGGTAGATCCTCATGGCGCACCCCCAGAGCGTTGATCCAGAGCTGAGCGGCGATCGCGCTGTTGCCTCTAGACAGTTTGGCCAAGGCGTCCCAGGGGGTCTGGTCCGCACAGGAAGACTCCTCTGGCAGGGTCTTGTCCACCCGCTGGATCAGAGGCTCTAGCCACGGCTGCAAGTCTTCGCCGCTGAGTTCCGGCAGGGACTCGATTTGCTCCAGGTAGGCGCTGACGTGGCAGACTCGGTCGAGAAACGCCCAACTCCAGGAGGTGCAGCCAATCACCCAGAATCGTGAGGTATCCTGCACCACTAGGTTTTGTAAATACTCCACCCCCTGCCAGCCCTGGATGGCCCGCAGGAAACAATGCTCCAGAGCGGGCACCACCAGGATTTGCCGCTTGTCGGCTGGCTCCGGATCCTCGCTATCTGACTCGGTGTCGTCTTCGGTGTCCTCCTGGCGATTTTCTAAGGCATTGCGCAGCTGGGCCGGAATCGCCAGAGGATCGGCAGGGCGATTGAAGTCTTGCAGGGGATGCAGAATCTCTAGATCCTCCCCCGACCAGTCCTTGAGAACAGTCGTCAAAATCCTCGCCAGCGGCTCACAGGGAGGGGACATCAGCACCAGGTGGTTTTCCGCCTCCGGAGAATCCTGCCAGCGACGCACAGCCTTCGTTAGCGCCTGATGGATAGCGTCCTGGTATGCGGGGGGAACGGGCAGCTCCTGGGTCAATGCTTCTAGCTCCAGCAGCAGCTCGTCCGGGGCGTCCTTCAGTACGTCCTCCGGCTCGGTGGCCTGCTGCTTAGCCTGGGAAAACCAGGTCTGCACCTGGTGAATTAACGACTGAACCAGGGGAGTTCGCTTCATGGCTCTTGGGATTGTGAGGGGGCCAACTGAGCCATGCCCGGAGGAGCGTTGCGAAACACCAGAGTGTAAATATCCGTGGGCATTTCGATGTCGGCCCGTTGGAGCGTCAGCTTAATCGCCTCGCTCACCCGCGAAGTTACCTGCAGGTAGGACTGCCGCCGAGAATTGACCCAGAAGCGGGTTTCCAGATTCACGGTGCTGGCCGCCAGTTCCCGCACTAGCACTACCGGGGGTGGGTTGGGTTCTACCCCTTCCACCTGCATTACCGCTTTACTAATCAAGGCTCTAGCCCGCTCCAGATCTGCCTCATAGTCCACCCCTACCATAACGGTGCTAAGGCGCACCGGAGAAGCCGTGTTGTTGGTGATGCTGCTCTGGAACACCTCCTGGTTCGGGATATAAACCATGCGCCCATCGTAGGTCTGCACGGTCGTCGCCCTTAGCTGAATCTGGATCACCCGCCCTTCGAAGGTGTCGATTACTACTTCATCGCCAATGCGAAAGGGCCGGGCTGCCAGCAAAATTACGCCGGAGAGATAGTTGCTGAGGACATCTTTGAGACCAAAGCCGATCGCGACACTGGTGAGGCCTAGGGTGCCCAGCAGGGCGGTAAAGCTCAGCCCTAACACCCCCAGAGCGACGATCGCTCCCACAAACCAGACGCCGCCGTAGCAGAGGCGACTGATTAAGATTTCGGTGTTGCGATCGCCCTCCGTCTGGCTAGCCCAGAGCATCGCTGCCTTCCGCACCGCCAGAGCAATTATCCAGGTCACCAGCATTACCAGTAGCGCCCCCAAAATCGACGGTAGCTGGTCGATAATGCCGCGAATCAGAACTTCGATAGTGCCCTTTAAGCGCTGAACAATATCGACCCCTAAACCTGGTTGATTAAGGTTTTCGTTGAGCTGATCTGCCCACCGCTGGGCCAGGGCTTCCACCGTGGTGTCAAAGTCCAGGGCATCCTGGGCGGTGACGGTCATGATCACCCGGTTGTTGAGCTGGAGGGTAGCCAAATCGCGGTTTCTATCGATATTCACCGTAATCGGATCGAGGGGTTGGGGCTGACGCAGTAGACCCGCGATCCGCCGATTAATCTGATTCGCTCGCTCTAAGGCGCTGATATTTTCTAAACTGCCTACCTGAAAT
>PYEQ01000383.1 GCA_003017785.1 filamentous cyanobacterium CCP5
TGGCGGTGTTGCGCTGGGTCGCGGGAACGCCGTTGATGCGCGTATCGCCAATGTAGATGTCTCCGGCGGTAATCTCTTCGTGGCCGGCAATCATGCGCATGGTGGTGGTTTTGCCGCAGCCCGATGGCCCCAGCAGGCAGGCGTAGGAACCGGCGGCAATATCGAGGGTGAGACCTTCTACGGCAATAAAGCTGCCGTATTTCTTGGTCACCGATCGCAGAGACACCCCTTTTGCCTCCGTTTGTAGATCCGAAGGTATGGCATTGGCACTGGCTTGAGAGGTCGTTTGGATGTCTTGCATAAGGGGGTAAGGTCCTTCGAATCAAACCTGGGGAACCTGCGCTTCTTCCAAGCCCGGAGGCGAACGGAGCAAGATTAAATCAACCTGGTCCAGATCCAGGAGTGAAGGTTTACCCAAGGGAAAACCACAGTTCTCGAACGGGACTCAGTCTGTTTGCGGGCAGGTCATCCCCATTTAAGAAGCGACCCATCTGCCACACTGTATGCAGGGATACAGTTCACCCCCCTTTCCGGCCTCTGGCAAGCCTTTAGATAGATGCCAATTTCTCGATCATCAGTATCCAGGAAGCCAATTCCTCCGGGATTTGAGCAGATAGCAGACTGCCTGGCAATTCCTGTGCCCTTGTTTTCGGCGCCCTGGATTTCCTATGATTGCTCGGTTAAGGTCTCTTGGAAATGGTGTCAGCCATGGGTTCAACAGTCGTTTTTATCTGCGGATCAGCCCTGCGGGGGCAACCCGACCACGAAAATCTTAAATCGGCAAAGTTTTTGCGCGCTGCCCAGACGGCCCCCAACTATCGCCTCCACTCCGTTGGCAATGGCTGGCACCCGGGCATTTACGAGGTCGAATCCGGCGGCATCTCAATTCCCGGTGAGCTATACGAAATGACCGACGACCAGTATGCCTACCTGGAGCGCAACGAACCGCCGAATATGTATCCCCATCCGGTGAAACTGGCGGACGGGGGAGAGGCGATCGCCTTTCTCTATCCCGAAGCCCTGATCGACGAGCACGGCTGGCCCGACATTTCTGACTACGGCGGCTGGGCCGCCTACAAGGCCGCTAGCTAAAGCCTTTGGCCAGACCCATTAAGAATCAAAAAGAATCGAATCGCCCCCGGCTGGGGGGACGGCCAGCTTTGGCATGATCAAAGGGAAGCCGTCCCGCGACGCTTCTATATTCAACTGGTCGGAGGTGGGCTATGGCCTACGCGTCTCGTTCCCATCGCTCAGAGGTTTCCATTCCCCAAAAGCTGATTGCCCTGTGGGGGATATTTTTGCTGGGTACCCTGTTTCACACCCAGCTGGCGCTGATGCCCCTATTCCACGGGCTGGGGGTCACCCTGCACGAAGAAACCGCCGCCACCATGGCGGAGATTATCCCGATTCTGTGGCTGATGCTGGCGTTTTTCATGGTGCCCATGGTGCTAATGGTGGCGACCCTCTTCAGCGACTCTCGCCGCTTCCGCACCGTTCATTTTGGGTTGACGGTGCTCTACTCCCTGCTGAACCTAGCCCACCTGATCGCCGACCTGCTGGTCACCCCCATCGCCTGGTATCAGATCGTGCTGATGGGGTGGCTGCTGGTAGTTGGCCTGGTTCTTAATGGTGTGGCCTATCAGTGGAGAAAGCGTGCGATCGGCCATTACCATCCCTTGCAAGCCACATAGCCGAATCTCCTAACTTTGTCGCTCAAGCTACAAAGACTGGTTGCATAGCTCTCTACGATGACCCAATCACAGGTGTTTTCGCCCTGAAAGGGAGCTTATAGATGACTTATTCGGCTATTCGCAGTGCTCAGGTAGCTTTTCTGGCTTTCAGCAGCCTAGGGGGCATTTTTCTAGGAACTAGTGGGCTGGCAGCCGAATGCGATGCCGTTAGCGAGTCAGAACACTTCCTGCCCGTCAACGCCGACACCGTCCACTGGGGCTACTTCAGCCAGGACTTGGAGCCAGAGCTGGTAATCAACTCCGGCGATGTGGTTACGGTGGAAACCCTCACCCACCACGCCAACGACGATGCCTCCCTGATGGTGACGGGGGATCCGGGAGCCGAGAGCGTCTATGCCTGGACATCCGATGCAAAAGGTGTCGATCGCCGTGGGGCTGGCTCCACCGATCCGGAGGTGTATGAAAACGGCTCCGGCCAGGGCTTTGGCGTACATATTCTCACCGGGCCGATCTACATCTGCGGGGCCGAACCCGGCGATGTGGTGGAAGTGGAGATCTTGGATGTGGCCCTGCGCCCCAGCGGCAACCCGGAATACCCGGATCGCACCTTTGGCAGCAACGCCGCTGCCTGGTGGGGCTTCCACTACAACGATCTGATCGAAGAACCTGCCGGTCGCGAGGTGATCACCATCTACGAACTCGACGCCACCGGCGCAACCGACTACGCCACCGCTCTCTACAACTTCACCTGGACCCCCCAGACCGATCCCTTCGGCGTGGTCCACGAGACCATCGACTATCCCGGCGTGCCGGTTGACCCTGACACCGTGGAAGAAAACTACGACATTCTCGAAGGGGTGCGGGTACCGGTGCGGCCCCATTTTGGCGTGATCGGCCTCGCCCCTGCCGAGGCGGACATCGTAGATTCTGTGCCCCCCAGCTACTTCGGTGGCAACATCGACAACTGGCGGATCGGGGCCGGGGCCACCATGTACTATCCCGTGGCGGTGGAAGGGGGGCTGCTGTCCATGGGGGATCCCCACGCCGCCCAGGGGGATTCAGAACTGGCGGGAACGGCGATCGAAACCTCCCTCACCGGCGTGATTCGGGTGACGGTGCACAAGCAGGCGGATCTGGCCGGTACGATTCTGGAAGGGCTCTACTATCCGCTGCTGGAAACCGACACGGAATATGTGGTGCATGGGTTTAGCTACGCCAACTACTTAGAAGAACTCGGCGACACCGCCCAGCAGGACATCTACAGCAACTCCTCGGTGGATCTGGCCATGCGGGATGCCTTCCGCAAAATGCGCCACTTTCTGATGACCACCCAGGGCCTGAGCGAAGACGAGGCGATCACCCTGATGTCGGTGGCAGCGGACTTTGGCATTACCCAGGTGGTGGATGGCAACTGGGGCGTCCACGGCATCATGCTGAAGGAAATCCTGGCGGAAAGCCCAGAGGCAACGGCAACCGCACCGGTCGAAGTGGCGGAGAATGCTGAGGAGATGGGCGATCGCTAACCCCCCAAGCCTTGAGAAAGCACCGTTCTCAACCAGGGCTAGCCGCCCCTAGTGCAGAAAATGCCGCACCCCGGTAAACGCCATCACCACCCCTAACTCATTGGCGGCGGCGATGGAGTCCTGGTCGCGGCGGCTGCCTCCGGGCTGCACAATCAGGCGAATGCCAGCGGCGGCGGCGGTGCGCACCGAATCGTCAAAGGGGAAAAAGCCGTCGCTGGCCAGGGTAGCCCCCTGGGATTTTTCCCCTGCCTGGGTTAAGGCAATCTTGGCGGAACCAACCCGGTTCATTTGCCCGGCCCCCACTCCGAGGGTCTGCTGATCCTGGGTGATGACGATCGCATTCGACTTCACATGCTTCACCACCCGCCAGGCAAACAGCATCTCAGCTAAATCCTCTGGGCTGGGCTGGATCTCAGTGACGATCTGCCAGCGATCGCTGGCGTCAGGATAGGTGTTGGCATCCTGGAGCAGAAACCCACCGGCGATCGCCTGCACCGTCTGGGCCGGGCCAACCTTAGCATCGGGCAGCACCAGCACCCGCAGGTTGCTCTTTTTGGCCAGAATTTCCCGGGCCTCAGGGTCGCAGCCGGGGGCGACGATGCATTCTAGAAAGGTGCCGGTGAGGGCGGTGGCGGTGGCAGCGTCGATCGCCCGGTTCAGCGCCACAATCCCCCCAAAGGCCGACACCGAATCCGCATTGAAGGCTCGCTGGTAGGCATCCGCCAGGGTGTCGGCGGCGGCCACGCCGCAGGGGTTGGTGTGCTTGAGCACGGCAGCGGTGGGGCGATCGCTGGGAAATTCGGCGATGATTCGGCGGGCGGCTTCCAGATCCACCAGGTTGTTGTAGCTGAGTTCTTTGCCCTGGAGCTGTTCGGCGGCGGCCCAGCCCGCAGGCACCGAGCCGGTGCGGTACCAGGCGGCTTGCTGGTGGGGGTTTTCGCCATAGCGCAGGGGCTGCTGCTGGGTGCCGCTGAGGGGCCAGCGTGCCGGCAGGGTTGCTGACGGGTCCGGGGAGGACTGGCTGAGGTAGGTGGCGATCGCCTGGTCGTAGCTGGCGGTGTGCCAGAAGGCTTCCCGGGCACAGGCAAGGCGAAAGTCAGGGTCAACCGCGCCTTTCTCCAGGGCCTTTAAATAAGAGCCGTACTGGTCGGGGCGGCAGAGCACCGTCAGGTGGGCGTGGTTCTTGGCCGCTGCCCGCAGCAGGGTGGGGCCGCCGATGTCGATTTGCTCGATCGCCTCAGCCAGGGTAACGCCCTCACCGGCGATGGTCTGCTCGAAGGGGTAGAGATTCACCACCACCAGATCGATGGGGCGAATGTCGTTGGCCTCCAGATCTCGCTGGTCGGCCACCAGGTCCCGGCGGGCGAGAATCCCTCCGTGGATGCGGGGATGGAGGGTCTTGACCCGGCCCCCGAGGATTTCTGGAGAGCCGGTGTAGTCAGAGACTTTGGTGACGGCAATGCCTGCCGCCGCCAGGGTCCGGGCCGTGCCGCCACTGCTGATAATTTGAAAATCAAAGCGATCGACCAGCGCCCTCGCCAGATCGACGATGCCCGTTTTATCTGAGGTGCTCAACAGTGCCAGCCGTGCCATGACCGCTCCTAGTCCGATGTGCGACTTTTCACTATATCGGAAAGTCTGGTGCAAACGGTGGCCAGGCCATCACCGTCCTGGGAAACCGCTGATTCTGGAGATTCTGTCAAAATGACAGTAATCAATGTATTGGTGATCGCTCCAATGCCTTCCCCCTTTCCCGGCATGGATCCCTATCTAGAGCAGGCGGCTTACTGGTCGTCGTTCCACAGCCGCCTGATTGTTGCCCTGGCCGACGATTTGGCCCCCCGGCTGCGGCCTCGCTACTAT